>CAYUAW010000003.1:74616-81927 GCA_964442485.1 uncultured Polyangiaceae bacterium | reverse complement strand
AGACCGCAATGTCTTGGCGGCCCGCGGGCAGTGCCCGCGGGCTTACGTCCGGGGACGCTCGCGACGCGCTGCCCTCATTTCGATGCGCGTAGCATCCTGCTTGCGGCTCGGAACGAGTGCGGGTCGAGGTCGTAGGCGGTCTTCCACTCCGCCTTCGCTCCGTCGAGATCGCCGGTCTTCTCCTCCACGTCGCCGAGCAGCACGCGCAGCTCGGCGTCCCGCGGTTCGATGTCTACCGCGCGCTTGGCCCAGTGCAGCGCCGCGTCCGTCGCCCCCTGAACCAGGAGGACGCGTGAGAGGCCTGCCGCAGCGGTGCCGTTCAGCGGATCGAGCAGCACGGCGCGCCGGTACAGACGGTCCGCCTGAGCATAGTCGGCGCCTCGCACCGAGCGATCGCCACCGCGCACGTAGGTGAGCGCGATCAACCGGGCGCCGGCCGTGTCCGCTGGATCGAGGCGCGCGGTCTCCAGCCAGATGCTCCGGGCACGATCGACGTCGCCGGCCCGGGCCAGCGCGTCGGCGTAGAGGCCTTGCATCTCCACGTTGTCGGGGTGCTGCTTCGTCGCGCGCTCCGCCCATCCGGCGGCCTGCGCCGCGTCTCCGCGCAAGAGCAAGAGCCGCACGAGCGACTGGAACGCGTCGGGCTTCGTCGGATCCAGGACCGCCGAACGGCAGAACGACATCTGCGCATCGTCGAGCTTGCCGAGCATCAGGGCGCGCCGACCGAGCCGCAGCTCCGAACGAGCGCGACCCGGCTGGTCACCCCCGAGCAGCGCCCAGCTGGGCCCCACGATCTCTTCGCACGTCGGCGCCTTCACGGGGGTCTCGCCCGAGGTATCGGGACGGGCTGCGGCGTTCGCTGCCGCGAGCGCAGGAGCCGGCTTGCGAGCTACCGGCGTGACCACCGGGCGCGGGCTCGATGGCCCCAGGGGCGCGACCTTCATGGCGGGCTTGCCGCCCGACAGCGCGGGGGGCGTGTCGGCAGCCCTCTCCGCGAGCTCGCGAGCGTCCGTCGTGGAGCGGGTGCGCGAGGCGACCAGCAGCGCCGCGATGGCGACGCCGAGCAGGATCGACGCGAGCGCGACGGCGGCCCAGACGAGCAGCGCGCGTCGCGAAGGGCCTTCCGGGGGATGCGGCGCCGAGGACGCCACTCCCTCCGGATGCAGCGACGTGGGCGCAGGAAGCGACGGCTGGATCGGTGAAGCCTCGCTATCGGCCAGGCTGAGCGCCACGTCGATCGGCGACATGATGTTCACCGTCTCCGGCTCCGAGAGCTGCTCGATGTGCACCCGCCCCGAGCCGAGCACGAGGAACGCGGAGAGCGCCAGCGCCCCGTCGAGCGGCTCGCTTCCGTCGCGCGCCTGCGCGCGGGCGCCTGCCACGAGCTGGTCGCTCATCTCGAGGCGCACCTGGAGGCGCGGGTTGTGGATGGTCGCGCGGATCGGCTTGGCCGAGGCGGCGAGCGCGCGGACGAGCCGCGCGGGCCCCGTGATCTCGAGGCGTGTGTCGAACGCCGCGCCCACGTCGATGCGTTCCTTGAGCGCGTGCTCCGGCTCCGCGAGCGTCGCGAGGGTCCCGAGCGTGCGCACCATCTGCGCTGCGCCCTCCGCGTCGGTCCAGATCTCGTCCCAGCGAACGACCAGCAGCGACGCCCAGCGAAGGCGCGTGTCCCTTCGCATCCGGCGCACCAGCTGGAAGCCCGCGCCGCGCAACCCGGCCTCGTCGATGAGGAGGATCGCCGGATCGAGCTGCCGGAGACGCTGGAACCGCGACTCCGGTGGCTCGAAGTCGGTGACGACGACCGTCGCGCGATGGCTGCGGAGCGACTGCGCGACAGCGTCCGCGCGCGCCGCATCCTCGTCCGCCAGCAGAATGCGCAGACCCGAGACGTCGTCGCCGCCGGAAGCGCTCTCCAGCGCCTCCGCCCCGAGGAGCTGGACGGTGCCTCCCGCGCGCTCGTCGAACTCGTACTCGAGGCGCTCCGCGTGGAGGACGTGCTTGCGGAGGCGCGACACGAACTCGTCGATCGTCTGTGCGAGCGGCTGACCGCCGCCAAGCACGACGCGGATGCCGTCGTCCTCCGAGCCCTTGGGCCCCTTGATGGAAAGGATGCCGCTGCGCAGCTCCTTCGATAGGGCCTGCACCAGCTCGTCGAGCGTCGCCTCCCCGACGTGGCCGATGGTGCCGCCGTCGCGTTCGGGGATCTCGCGGGCGAGCGTGGCGATCCGCTCGGCGATGGCGTCGACGCTCGCGGCGCGCGGGATGACGGCGGCGGCGCCGTGCCGGAACCCGCGAAGCCGCTCGTCGAGGGCGGTCTCGTCGGCGAGGATGGCGACGGGAACCACCGAGCTGTGCGGGGAAGCGTGCAGGTGCGCGAGCACACTGGAGCCGCCGTCCGCGGCCGCGTCCCCCACCAGGAGAACCAGATCGGGGGCAGCGGCGACCGCGGCGTCGATGACGCCGTGAGCGGTCGCCGTCTCGACGTAGACGCCGTGAGTGGCGAGCGCCTTCGCGAGAGCGCCGTGGAAGGCCTTGTCCGCTCCGACCAGCAGCACGGTCGGATCCGGGTGCTCCCCGCGCCCGCGGTCCCCAGCGGAGCCTCCCCTGAGCGCGCCCGGCCGCGGCATGGACGTCATGCCCCAGCACTCCGCCACCGCGAGGCGGGCGCGGCCTGCGCCTTGGAGGTCACCACGAGGTCACGCAGCCGCACGAAGGAGCGCCGCTCGCCACGCAGGAGTGGCGGATCTGAAGCTCGGTACATCCCATCCTCTGGTAGATCGGCGCCTGGCACATCACGGTGAAGCGACACACGACGGGGTGATGGCCGCGCCAATCGGAGATCGTCGCCTCGTGCTGACGCGGGCCTCGCATCACGATCTGCACTCTGCCCGTGTCGTGCATCAGGCGAAAGAGCGCATTCGTGATGCGCGCGTAGCGTTCAACGGAGCTCAGCGAGGAGGCGAAGCTCGAGACCGCGCGCCGCATGAGCCCCTGCATCGTCTTGCGCGCGGCGTCGTCGACGTAGGCCTCGAGCGCCGCCGGGTCGAGCGGCTTCACGACGACGTCGAGGAAGGCGTGGAAGGATTCCGCGGGATACCACTTCTGGGGGTCGACCCCGAGGAACGGCTTCGAGGCGTCGAAGCACGCGCGCTGTTCGGGCGCGACGTGTCGCAGCGCGGCGACCGCCGTCTCGGCGCCGAAGCATTCGCTCTGCCACCTGAGCCATTCGATGATGCCCGCGCCCCGCACCGAGCCCTTGCCGGTCGGTGCTGCCTGAGCGCTGCTGATTTGAACCTGGGCAGCCATCGGAGTTCCCCAGGTTAGATCCTGCCGTCCCGCGACGCGGGACGCAACGGATCCCCTGGTGCGACAAGGTGGGACAACCCGACGGCCCAGCAGACCCGCCCCGTCCGTGTTCGCCGAGTGGCCTCAGAAGTTCCGCGAACGCCGAGACGCGTCGCCGCGGAGCAAGAGGTCCGCCACCAGCGGCAGGTGGTCGGACGCCTGTCGCGTCAGGACGGTCGAGGAAGCGTGCGCTGGCTTCTGGACGAAGATGTCTCCGCGCACGAAGAGGACGTCCAGCGGACGAACCGGAAAGGGTGCCGGGAAGGTGTTCGACCGGGGCCCGGCGCGACGGAAGCCGCGCGGCACCAGGAAGCGCTCGCCGAGTGTCCCCCAGACGTCGTTGAAGTCGCCCCCGACGACGATCGGGGTGCGCTCGTGCAGCCGCTGGAACGGCGCCGACGCGAGAAATCGCGCGAGCTGCAGCTCGCGCTCGGAACCTGCGAGCCCGAGGTGCATGTTGTGGATGACGACGGAGCGCGCGACGCGCCCGAAGCGTGCCTTCGCGCGGGCGACGAGACCGCCGCGCTTCTTCTTCCGGCCCACGGTGAGATCGAGGTGATGCACGTCGTAGAGAGGCCAGCGCGAGAGGATGGCGTTGCCGTAGCCGCCGATGTTGAAGCGATGCTCCGGATGAAACGCCATGTGCGGCATCTCCAGCGCCGCCGAGAGCATCTCCGCCTGGTCGTGGAAACGGGAGCGCGGAAGGTCGTCGGACACTTCCTGGAGCAGCGCCAGGTCCGGGGCGAGCTCGCGGAGCACGCCGATCACGCGCTCGAGGCGATAGAGGCGGTCGATGCCGCCTATGCCCTTATGTATGTTCCAGGTGACGACGCGCAGGCGCATGCAGACAAAACTCCGCGGGAGGATAGCCCGTCGTGCCTTCCGGCTCTCGACGAATCATCCTCCCGCGTCGCGGCCGAGCGTGACGGTCACGGGGCCGTATTCGACCACCGCGGCCGTCGCCGGCCCAGGTTCAGGCGCTCTGCACCTGGATCTGGCGGGGCTGATATGGCGCTCGCTTCGGCAGGTGAACCGTGAGCACCCCCGCCTTCATGGCCGCCGAGACCTTGTCGGCTTCGACGCTCGGCGGGACGACGATCTCGCGCCGGAACTTCCGCACGCCGCTCGCCGACAGCACCAGACGATCGTGCTCGAGGGTCACCTCGGCTCCGCCCTGAGCGACGCCCGGCAGATCCGCGACGAGCAGGAACTCGTTGTCGTTCTCGAACACGTCGAGGGCCGGGCTCGTCGCCCGCTGTTCGACGGCCCCGGGGGCCGTCTCGTTCTTCTTCGTGATTCCCAGCATGGTAGTCCTTCCTTCCTCAGCTCACGCGGACGGGGATGTTCTTCTTCTGGACCTTCTGCGACTTGCCGAGGCCCACGGTCAGCACGCCGTCCTTCAGCTCGGCGGTGGTCTTCTCCGGATCGACGTGGTCGCCGAAGACGTAGCTGCGAGAGAAGCGCACCGCAGAACGCTCGCGGCGCAGCGCCTTGTAGCCGGCGGGCGCCTCCACCGGGCGCTCAGCCGACACGGTCAGCACGCCGTCGTGGAACTCGACGTGAACGTCCTTGTCCGGGATGCCGGGCACCTCGAGCTTGAGCACGAACCGCTCGCCCTCCTCCGTGACCTCCGCGGGAACGGCGCCGAAGCTCGTCAGTGTCGAATCGCGCTCGAACTCGCGAAGGAGCTGATCGAACCCTCTGAACACGCCCTCCCAGCCGAATGCGTCTCGAGCGGGACGCTCCAGCATGCCTCTGTATTCGAACATCGCAATGACCTCCTGGTGGCGCAGCGCGCCGATATCGAGAGCCGGTCGGCGAGTGCCGGACGGCCCCATCATTCGTTCCGCGGCGAGGCCGTACGGCGCACGTCGCGGGCAGCGGCGAGAAGCCTTTCTGCAGGGCCAAAGATGTGCATGGCCCAAGTCGTGTCAAGGCTCACCCGTCCGCTCGAATTCAAGGTATTGCCCTTGTCCTTCGGTTGGGGAACGCTCGCGGTCGATGCAGAGCGGCCGCGGCGCAACCTTCGTCAGCCTGGGGGGGTTCCTGGTCGTCGTCGGGCTCCTCGGTCTCGTCGCCGCACAGCTGCACGGTATCGAGAGCAAGCTGGTCGTTCAGGAACAGCAGATCCGTTCACTCGGGGAAGCGACGGACCGGCTCTCCGCGCAGCGCCCCGGCGCAGTCACGGCGGCCACCGCGGTCGAGAGCACGCCGGACGAGCAGCCGGCGCACGTTCTGCACCCCGACGTTCCGAACTTCCTGAAGCCGAAGGCGTTCCACTGGCCGAAGCCAGGAGCGTCGCTGGATGGCCTGTTGCGACGTGGGTGGCCGAACGGCGATCCGAAGGGGTTCAACCTGCTGCTCGAGGGCTCGGCGGACATCATCGAGACCCTCGCGACCCTGTGTGCGGCAAGCGTCGCGGAGCGCAACGCGTGGACGAACCCCGACGAGTGGTACGGCTCGCTCGCGACGCGCGTGGAGGTGACCGACGATTCGAAGGAATTCACCATCTACCTGCGCAAGCACCTCCGCTGGCAGGCCCCGATCGTCGACGTGAACGACCCGAAGTACGCCTGGTTGCGTGGCGACCACGAGCTGACCGCGCAGGACTTCGTGTTCTCGCTCGACGTGATCACGAATCCGCAAGTCGCGAATGGCGGGCTGAAGAGTCTCTTCACGAACCTCGAGAGCTACAAGGCGCTCGACGACGGGACGCTGGTCGTCCGCTGGAAGAGATCGGAATACCTGAACCTCGAGACGACGCTGTCTCTGACGCCCTTCCCGCGATTCCTCTATTCGTTCGCCGAAGATGGAGCGCCGCTGCCCAAGGCAAGCTTCGGGCTCCGGTTCAATCAGCACTGGTACAACAACAAGGGGTTCATCGGAGCGGGGCCCTTTCGCATGGCGTCCTACGAACCCGGCAACCGCATGGTGCTCGATCGGTTCGAGGGCTACTCAGGGGAGAAGCCCGCCATCAAGCAGCTCGTCTTGCCGATCTACACGGATCCCAATCAGACCCTGCTGAAGCTGAAGGCACACGAGGTCGGTGTCGGGATCCTCACGCCCGGGCAATATCGGGAAGAGGTGCAACCCTTCGAACATTCGCCGAACCCGCCGAAGAACAGCCCCTTCTTCGACGGAAGGCTCGCGTGCGCTCGCGTTCCTCGCTTCGGGTACTACTACATCGGATGGAACAACGACCGCCCGCTGTTCGCCGACAAGCGAGTCCGACGGGCGATGACGTACGCGCTGAACCGCGCGCAGCTCATCGACACGGTCTTCGCGGGCCTCGGTCGCCTGGCGAACGGTCCGTACCAGGCGGACTCCCCGGCCAACGATCCCTCGATCGTCCCGATCCCGTTCGATCTGGGTGAAGCGAAGAAGCTGCTCGAGTCGGCGGGCTGGCGCGATACCGACGGCGACGGGATCGTCGACAAGGAACTCCGCCCCGGTGACAAGAAACGTACGCCGTTCGAGTTCACGCTCCTGCTCTACGGCTCCAGCAAGGAATGGGCGGCGCTCGCCAACGTGTACAAGGAAGACCTGCTGAAGATCGGTGTGAAGCTCGATATCGATGCAGCAGAGTGGAGCCTCATGCAGAAGCGGATGGAGGAGAAGAGCTTCGACGCCTTGACCGGAGGCTGGGGGACGTCATGGGAGACGGACCTCTTTCAGGAGTGGCACTCATCGCAGGCCGACGTCCCGCATGGTTCGAACCACGTGGGCTTCCGCAACAAGGAGGCCGACGCCATCATCGAGAAGCTGAAGGTGACCTTCGATCACGAGGAGCGACTGCGCCTCTTCCACGCCTTCCATCACCTGGTGGACGACGAGCAGCCGTATACGTTCGTCCTGTCCAAGACGGACTTCACCTGCACCTGGAACGACGTGAAGGACGTCGTCTTCGCCAAGGTGCGCCCCGCCATCAACATGCTGCCGTGGTCCATGGCCCAGGGAGCGCAGTGA
>CAYUAW010000003.1:71144-74516 GCA_964442485.1 uncultured Polyangiaceae bacterium | reverse complement strand
CGCCTCGAGGACTACGGCGAGTTCGCGGTTCCGCACCTGGTCGCGATCATGGAGGACGCCGACGCCCGGGGCTCGATCGCCGTGCGCGACTCCGCCGTTTACTTCCTCCGGCTCGCTACCCCGCGAAGGCTCCTTCATCCCTTCGACGACCACCCGAGCGCCGCGGTGCGCGCTCACAACGACGCCGTCCAGGCGGAGACGGCCGAGCTGCGCGAGATGCGGTACCCGCTCGAGGCTCCGGAAGACGAGAAGCGACGCGTCGTGAAGGCATGGCGCACCTGGTTCGACGGGCACCGGGGCCGATTTCAGCATGGCTTCCTCGACGAGGTGCGGATCTTCTTCCTCGAGACGCGCTTCGCCCGCTATTGGAGCAATCTCCTGCGGCTCGACTTCGGCGTCTCGCTCGTGAGCCGCGAGCCGGTGCTCGCGACGCTGGTGGCCAAGCTGAAGTACTCGCTGTCGCTGTCGGTCGCGTCGCTCGTGCTCTCGTATCTCATCGCCGTGCCGCTCGGCGTCTTCTCGGCGGTGCGGAAGGACTCGCGCGCGGACCACGCGCTGACGCTCGTCCTCTTCATGCTGTACTCGCTGCCGAGCTTCTTCGTCGCGACGCTGCTCCTGTACTTCTTCTCGCAGGGCTCGGACTATCCGGCGCTCCGCTGGTTTCCCACCGGCGGGTTCCAGAGCCCGGGCGCGTCGGAGATGACGACCCTGGGCAGTATCCGTGACCTGCTCTGGCACCTGGCGCTGCCGCTCGCCTGCTTGACTTACGGGTCGCTCGCCGCGCTCAGTCGCTACATGCGCACAGGGCTCCTCGACGTCATCCGCGCCGACTACGTGCGCACAGCGCGCGCGAAGGGCCTCCCGGAGCTCACCGTGATCGGCAAGCACGCGCTCCGGAACGCGCTCCTTCCGATCCTCACGCTGCTCGCGGGGCTCCTGCCGGCCATCCTCGGGGGCTCCGTCATCATCGAGTACATCTTCGGCATTCCCGGGATGGGCCTCTGGGTGGTCGAGGCGATCTACCAGCGTGACTACAACGTCGTGCTGGTGGTGGAGCTCTTCTCGACGCTCCTCGTCCTCTTCGGGGTCCTCTTGACGGATCTGTCCTACTCCCTGGTCGATCCGAGGATCCGGTACGAATGATCCCCGCCCCGAGTGACGTCGCGGCAGCCGCGGGCGAGCGCCTCGCGGGGCTCTCCCACGGGGAGCGCGTCCTTCGCGAGCTCGTGAAGCGAACGACCACGCGAGTGGGCCTCTGGTGCATCGCCGCGCTGCTCGTCCTCGCCGTGTACGCGCCCTTCGTCTCGCTCGACCAGCCGCTCGCGTGGAACGAGGGCCCGGGCTGGTCGTTTCCGCTCTTCGGCGCGCTCTTCAACCGGCTCCTGTTCGAGAACTCCATCGACGTCTTCTTCAACCTCGCCCTCGTGTTGTCGCCGCTCTACGTCGCCGTGGCAGTGGCGGCACGGAAGAGCGAAGCGCTCCGACGCTTCGGGCGCCGCAGGACGGTCGCAGCGCTCGCGCTCTTCCACGTGGGGGTATTCGCGGCCGTCGCGCCCGCGCACCTCGGCCCCGCCGAGAACCCCCTGTACCGCTCGAGCGCCGTCGTGGAGTACCGCGCGCGCGCGGAGTCCCTCACCGCCGCGGGGCACGCGCCCAGCGCGGTGTTCCCGCTCCACCGCTACGGCTACCGTGAGACGAACCCGGGGGAGAGCATCGTCCCACCGAGCCGGCGTCACTGGCTCGGCACCGACACGGAGGGCCGCGACGTCCTGTCACGGATGATCTACGGCACGCGCATCTCGCTCACCATCGGCGTCATCGCGGTCGCGATCTACGTGACGATCGGCGTCGCGCTCGGTGCGCTGGCCGGGTATTTCGGCGGCGTCATAGACGGCGTGATCAGCCGCTTCATCGAGGTGATGATCTGTTTCCCTAGCTTCTTCCTGATCCTGACGCTCGCCGCGGTCATCGAGCAGCGCAGCATCTTCCACGTGATGGTGATCATCGGCGTCACCAGCTGGACGGGCGTCGCACGGCTCATCCGTGCGGAGTTCCTGAAGCACCGGGAGCTCGAGTACACGCAGGCCGCGGTGGCGCTGGGTATCCCGACGCGCCGGATCATCTTCCGCCACATCCTGCCGAACGCCATCGCGCCGGTGCTGGTGTCGGCCACGTTCGGCGTCGCGTCGGCCATCCTGATCGAGTCGAGCCTGTCGTTCCTCGGGATCGGGGACCCCTCGGTCGCGAGCTGGGGCGAGACCTTGAATACCGGGCGGCTCGAGGGAAAGCCGTGGCTCATCTTCACGCCGGGGCTCGCGATCTTCTTCGTCGTGACCGTCTTCAACCTGGTCGGCGAGGGACTGCGTGACGCGCTCGATCCGAAGCTCGGGGGCCGCTGATGAGCGAACCGCTCCTCGCCGTGCGGGATCTCGTCGTGCACTTCCAGACCGAGGGCGGCGTGGTGGAGGCCGTCGACGGCGTCTCGTTCGACGTGCGTCCTGGCGAGACGGTCGCGCTGGTGGGCGAATCGGGGTGCGGGAAGTCCGTCACCGCGCTCTCGCTCCTCGGGCTCTTGCCGTCGCCGCCGGCCCGGGTCGTGCGCGGCTCGATCCGGCTCTCGGGCGAGTCGCTCCTCGACGCGACGCCCGGGCGGCTTCGCCAGATCCGCGGCGACGACGTCGCGATGATCTTCCAGGAACCGATGACGAGCCTGAACCCCGTGTTCACGGTCGGCGATCAGGTCGGCGAGGTGCTCACGCTGCACCGCGGTCTGTCCGCGGAAGCGGCTCGCGCCCAGGTGGTTCGTCTCTTCGGCCTGGTCGGCATCGCGGCCCCCGAGCAACGCGTGGACGAGTACCCCCACCAGCTCTCGGGCGGAATGCGGCAGCGCGTGATGATCGCGATGGCGCTCGCGTGCGGACCGCGGCTCCTCATCGCGGACGAGCCGACGACGGCGCTCGACGTGACCGTGCAGGCGCAGGTCCTCGAGCTCCTGGTGAAGCTGCAGGCGACGCTCGGCATGGCCGTCCTGCTGATCACCCACGATCTCGGCGTCGTGGCAGAAACGGCAAGCCGGGTGGTCGTGATGTACGCCGGCCGCGTCGTCGAGCAGGGCACCACCAGGGCGATCTTCGCGCGCCCGCGGCACCCGTACACTGCTGGCCTGTTCCGTTCTCTCCCGCGGCTCGATACGGAGGAGCCGCTCCGTCCCATCGAGGGGAGCGTGCCCGACCCCTCGCACTTCCCTTCGGGCTGCCGGTTTCACCCTCGGTGCCCGTACGCGATGCCCGTCTGCGGTACGAAGGCGCCACCGCTCGTTTCGCGCGGGACGAGCGACGAGCCGCACGTCTCGGCGTGCTTCTACGTCGACGA
>CAYUAW010000003.1:66335-71044 GCA_964442485.1 uncultured Polyangiaceae bacterium | reverse complement strand
CGCTGCGTACTCGGCCTGGCCAGGCCGACGTCGGGGAAGAGCCTCTTCGCTGGGCGCGACGTCGCGCTGACGCTGCCGGCGGAGCGGAAGAAGCTCCGGCGTGAGCTACAGGTCATCTTCCAGGATCCCTTCAGCTCGCTCAATCCCAGGTTTCGCGTCGCGGACATCGTCGGCGAGGCGCTCGAGGTACACGGCATCGCGCGTGGTCCGGAGCTCGAGCGACGCGTGGCTACCTTGCTCGAGCGCGTCGGACTGTCTCCGTCCTCCCTTCATCGCTATCCGCACGAGTTCTCCGGCGGACAGCGACAGCGCATCGGCATCGCTCGCGCGATCGCGCTCTCGCCGAAGCTCATCGTCTGCGACGAGGCCGTGTCCGCGCTCGACGTGTCGGTCCAGGCGCAGGTCATCAACCTGCTCATCGAGCTGCGTCGCGAGCTCGGCATCGCCTATCTCTTCATCGCCCACGACCTGTCCGTCGTGCGCCACCTCTCTCACCGCATCGCGGCCATGTACCTTGGCCGGCTGGTGGAGGTCGCGCCGTCTCCGCGCCTCTTCGCGGCGCCCGCGCACCCCTACACTCGCGCGCTGCTGTCGGCGATCCCGCATCCGGATCCCGGAAGAGCACAGCGGCGGCTCGTCCTCGCGGGGGAGATCCCTTCCCCTGCGAACCCGCCCGGCGGCTGCCATTTTCACACGCGCTGCCCGGCCGTCCGCCCGCGGTGCCGCCAGGAAGAGCCGCCTTCGGTCGAGGTCGAACGGGATCACACCGTACGCTGCGTGCACGCGCTCGACCTTCCCGCAGGCGGCGACTGGCTCACAGAGCTCTCGCGACGGATCGAAAGCGCCACGACGGAGAACGCGGCGGCCTCGCAGCGCGCACCGGAGCTCGTGACGGCAGAGCAGCTCGTGGCGTCACAGGAGTGGACCGAAGCCTGGAAGCGACCGACGCCGCCGGTGATGCCGGAGCAGACCGTCGAGTCCGAGCGCGCGCGCTCGCGCAGCCGCGACGTCGCGCTCGGCGTGACCGCGCTCGGCGTCGTGCTGGTCGCGGCCGGACATGCATGGGTCGGCATGGCGACGGCCGCTGCCGCGTACGTGGGCGTGGCGCGACGTCGGGAGGCTCGCCGGCGCATCGCCGACGGCGTCATCGCGGCCGCGCTCGTCGTCGCGCTCGTCATCGGGCATCGGGTCCTCGAGCACCAACGCCGGGCGCAGGCCGAAGCGTCGATCCGCGCGCTCGCGACACAGATAGAGGAGCGCGCGAAGCTCACCGGCGCTCTCCCGGAGCGGCTATCCGAGCTTGGGTGGCGTCTTTATCCACTGTTCCCCGGCGGCGTGCCGCGCGATCCATGGGGCCACCCCTTCACGTATCGCGCGCCCGGGACGGACGGTCGTCGCTTCGATCTGGAAAGCCTCGGCGCGGACGGTGTTCCGAGCCTGGATGACGTCGGGAGGGCGAGAGGAGCCCGGGAGTCGCTCAGGGGAAGCAGGTGATTCGCGAGGAGCTTCAGCGCAGGAAGCTCGCGGCTGGAAATTGCTCGTCGGATTGACGGCGGCCCGGACGACGCGAGATGCTGCGGCGGAGAGCGCAACGCGCTCCTCGAAGGTAGCATCATGAAGATCCTGTACGGAGTCGTCGGCGAGGGAATGGGGCACGCGATGCGCTCCCGGGTCGTGCTCGAGCACCTCACCGCCGCCGGGCACCAGGTCGAGACGATGGCGTCGCAGCGCGCGGTCGACTACCTCCGCGCGCGCTTCCCCGACGTGCATCGCATCCACGGCATGCACATCATCTACGACGAGAACCGCGTGCGACGCGGCAAGACGCTGCTCTCCAATGTGGCGCAGGGGGCGATGGCGATCCCCGGGCAGATCCGTGCGTACTTCGGCCTCGTCGACGATTTCCGCCCGGAGGTGGTGGTCAGCGACTTCGAATCGTGGACCTACCTCTACGGCAAGACGCATCGCCTGCCGGTGCTGTCGCTCGACAACATCCAGATGATCAACCGCTGCTTTCACGAGCGGAGCATCATCGACGAAGACCGCGCGGGCTTCGAATTCGCGCGCGCGTTCGTGAAGAGCAAGCTGCCCCTCGCCGACCACTACCTCATCACGACCTTCTACTATCCCGAGGTGCGGAAGCCGCGCACGAGCCTGTACCCTTCCATCCTTAGGCCGGAGATCCTGTCGGCAAAGCCGAGACGCGGTGACCATCTCCTCGTTTACCAGACGGCGGAGGGGAACGACGCGCTGGTCACGGCGCTGGCTTCATCCGGGGTCGAGTGCCGGATCTACGGGATGCGCCGGACGATCAAGGAGGAGCAGGTCGAGGGGAACCTCCGCTTCAAGCCGTTCTCGGAAGCGGGCTTCATCGACGATCTGGCGAGCGCGCGCGGCGTCGTAGCGGGCGGGGGCTTCACGCTGATGAGCGAGGCCGTCTACCTGCGCAAGCCCATGCTCGCGATGCCGATCGGCGGGCAGTTCGAGCAGACGCTGAACGCGCTCTACCTGGAGCGAGAAGGGTACGGAAAGTACGCGCGCACCCTGGACGCCGCGACCCTCACCGCGTTTCTCGACGCGCTCCCCGCGTGCGAGGCGAAGCTCGCTGGCTACTCGCAGGACGGCAACCGGCTCCTCCTGGGCGCGCTCGACGCGCTCCTCGATCGCTGCGCCGCCGGACTCACGTGAGCGGCGGCGCTCTGCTAGCGCGGCGGCTCAGGTCGGCGGGCGATGCTCGTGCCCGCCCTTGCGCTCGTGACCACCGTGGTGACGATCCTCGCGGCCCTCGCCGCTCGATGCCGGCGCCGCGGGGGCTTCCCCGGTCGCGGATGGGGCGGCTGGCTCCGGCTCGGCGGTCGCCGCCGTTGTCGTCACTGCGGGGGGCGCGGGTGGAGGCGGCGCAGCGCTCGGCAAGGGCGGTGGATCGGGGGCCTTGTTGCACGCGGCCACGAGCAGCACACAGAGAACGAACAGGTTTTTTTCCACGGCCGGAGATGGTGAACGAAACCTATTGAGGATCGGCAGAGTGATGCGATCGGGTAGTCGAATCGGGTAGTGCGACGCGGACCTTGGTATAAAGGTGGGATGCTCGGACCCCTCTCCACACCCGCCGACGCTCGCCGAAGGCGGCTACTATGGTGGACGTTCGAGCCCCCGCTCCGGGCCGCGCTCTGCGCGTGCTCCGTCGCGCTGCTCGGGGCGACGAGCTGCGGAAGCGGCCACAGCGCGAGCGACATCGGCGCCACGGGCGATGCCTCGCCGGGTTCAGGCGGGGTCCATTCCGCTGGTGGTGCGAAGGGCACGGGAGGTGCAAGCGACGGCGGGAGCGCGGGCGCCGGCGGCGACCCGAGCGTCTGTCACCTCTCGAACCTCAGCAGCGCGCCGCTCCCCTGCTTGCAGAACTTCACGCGCGTGACGGCGAAGTACCCGGCCGACTGCTCCACCAACGGGACGTACCCGAGCCACTGCGACCCCTACGACGCGCTCGTCGCGCAGTCTGCGACCAGCGTCTGGTGCTACTACGACAGCGGCACGGGGAACCTCATCGGCGCGCGCAGCACCGACGATCCGAACGGCAAGGGCGGCACATGCGTCGAGTTCGACGTCTCGTTCGTCGAACCCGACGTCGCCTCGTGCACGCACCCGAGCGGCGGCACTTGCCCCGCACCGTAGTGTGGCGAGTCACAGACTCGGCGCATTAGACTCGAGTTTGGCGTTTTTTTCGCCGCAGAAGCTGCGGCTTCATCGTGAACAGGAGGGTTTTGCGAACCTCGGTCTCGGTCCATCGGGCTTCAAAAGTCGCGCGTCCGAACCTACTGGGTGCGCAGCGGGCGCCGGTCTCGCCGGTCTTTTTCGTGGCTTTCGGTCTCCTTGTTCGGACCGTGATCTGTTCTCCCAAAACTGCGCAAGTCGAGTCTAGACCCTCGTTACTTCACGGTGACGCTCTTGGCGAGGTTCCGCGGCATGTCCGGGTCGTTGCCGCGCAGCACGGCGAGATCGTAGCCCACGAGCTGAGCCACGACAGCGTTGGCGATCGACGTCGCGTCACCGACATCCGCCACCTTCACGTGGTGATCGAAGAGGGGGTGGCCGAGCGGTGAGACCCCGACGACGACGGCTCCCCGGGTCTTCACCTGCGCTGCCGCCGCCATCACGTCGCCCAGCGTTTCGTCGTCCGGCGCGAGGACGATCACCGGCGTGCCCGGTTCGATGAGCGCGATGACGCCGTGCTTCAGCTCGCCCGCGGGGAACCCCTCGGCGTGCACGTAGCTCACCTCCTTGATCTTCAGCGCCGTCTCGAGACAGAGCGCATGCCCGAGCCCACGCCCGAGCACGTAGAGGTCGCGATGCGCGCCGAGCGCGGCAGCGACGCGGCGAAGCGCGTCTCTCCGCTCGCCCGCGAGCATCGCCCGGACGTCGGCGCTCGCTCCGAGCAACTGCTCTCGAGCCTCGGCCGCCCTGCCGCCGAGCGTGCGCGCGGCAAGGAATACCATCGCGAGCTCAGCGACGAAGCTCTTCGTCGCGACGACGGCGCGCTCAGGCCCGACGTCGAGCGGGATCGCCGCGTCGGCGAACCGGGACAGGGACGAGCCCTCGACGTTGGTGAGCGCGACGATCCGCGCTCCCCGCGCACGAGCCGCGCGCACGGCTTCGAGCACGTCGATGGTCTCGCCGCTCTGCGATAGCGCGAGCACGAGCGACCCGGGAGT
>CAYUAW010000003.1:52784-66235 GCA_964442485.1 uncultured Polyangiaceae bacterium | reverse complement strand
TCGACGTCGTTCGCGACGATGCCGTTGTGAACCACTGCAATCCGTCGTGAGCAGTCGAGGTGCGGGTGCGCGTTCTCCAGGGTGACACCCCCGTTGGTCGCCCAGCGCGTGTGACCGAGCGCGAGGCCGCTCGGCGGCAGCGACGTCGTCGCGTCACCGATCTTCCCGACGCGCCGCTCGACGCAAACGCGAGCGCCGTCCCGCACTGCGATGCCCCACGAATCGTAGCCGCGGTACTCGAGGGCACGGAGCCCCTCGAGTACCAGAGTCGCGGCCTCGCGCCGCGCGCCCACGTAACCGAATATTCCACACATGGCGTGCTCCTCTGGTCGGAGGGCAGCGCCGAGAACACACCCCTGCCCCGACGGCGAGCCCCATGCTCTCCGCCCGAGCCACGGCGTTCACGCACGCGCGGCCATACACCGCACGTCGCTCACGCTCTGCCTGTGAGGGCATCGAAGCGGGCCTCGAGCCCGCTTGCACACTGGCTGGCCTTTGTCAGCGCGTCACCACGCTGGTTTGCTCCAGCCATTCGACCGTGCTTGCCGGGGAACCATCCGCCGAGTCTTTCGATCGGTTCCCACCTCGTCATCCGCCGCGAGCGGCGGACCTGGCGCTTGGATTCTGGCTATTTCGCCCTCGATCGGTGGTTCTCGGAGTGCCTCCTTTCCGTTCCTTCCATTTATAGCTCAACCGGCGAAACCTGACGAGAAACTCCGTGCCACATGCGCCGCTCACCGCGGCCCGTATTAAATGGGCTTCATGGAGATCAACGGCATCGCTCACATCCAGCTCACCGTCGCAAACTTCGCCGCCGCCCGGGCCTTCTACGGTCAGCTCCTGCCCTATCTCGGTCTGGCCGCCGTCCTCGACATGGAGGGCTACTACTACTGCGTCGGCGGCCGCACCGGCGTCGCCATCAGTCCGTCGGACGACGAGTACCGGGGTGAGCGCTTCGTGCAGCGGCGCGTCGGGCTGCATCACGTCTGCTTCCGGGCCCGCGAGCGCGCGGACGTCGACGCCGTCCACGCCTTCGTGCAAGGCCTCGGCGCGAAGATCGTCCACGCACCCGAGGAAGCCACCTGGGCGCCGGGATACTACTCGGCGCTCTTCGAGGATCCGGACGGCATCCGCATCGAGATCAATCACGTCCCGGGCAAAGGGCTCCTCGGCGCGGGACCCGGTACCGTGGCGGTATGATCGAGGACCCGAATAAGGAGTAGAGTCTCGCGCGCCTCGGCCCGGATCTCATGGATCGAACCCTCCTCGGCATCTTCACCGCGCTCGGCGCGGCGCTCTTGCTCGTTGGGCTGACGTTCTCACGGTCGGTCGACGCCCCGGCGGACTTCCGCTTCAACAATCAGACGGAGCCGAAGACGCTCGATCCGCAGCTGATGACGGGGCAGCCCGAGATGCGCCTCGCCTCCGCCGTCTTCGAAGGGCTCGCGCGGCGTGATGCGAAGACCATGCTTCCGGCTCCCGGCGTCGCGAAGTCCTGGGACATCTCCCCGGACGGCAAGCGCTATACGTTCCACCTCCGCGAGGACGCGCGCTGGACGGACGGCCACCCGGTGACGGCCGACGACTTCGTTTACGCCTGGAAGCGCCTCCTCGACCCGAAGATCGCGTCCGAATACGCCTACATCATCTTCCCGGTGCGCTACGCGGAGGCACTGAACACGTTCGATGGGCACGCCACGACGCTCGAGACGTCCCTCGACAAGGCGCTCACCGAGCTTGAGGGCAAGCACGCGGGCTCTGTCGACGCGAGGGAATGGCAGAAGTTCCTGGCGACGAACCGCGCGAACGATCCGCTACGCAAGGAGACGGATCCCCGGCTCCTCGCGCTGCTCGCCCGCCGGGAGGGTTCGGTGAGCCGCGCGGAGCTCGACTGGCTGCGCGGGGATCTCCGGCAGGTCGCCGCCCGCCTGCGGGAAGGAGCCCGGGACGCGCGCGCTCACTTCGGCGTCGACGGCGGCATCATCCCAGTGGACCCACACACCCTGGTGGTGGAGCTGCGCGCGCCGACACCGTATTTCATGGAGGTCGCCGCCTATTATCCGACGATGCCGGTGCCGCGCTGGCTGGTCGAGGATCCAAAGCGCCGCGACGACTGGTTCTTGCCCGAGCACATCGTCTCGAACGGGCCCTTCGTACTGAAGCGGTGGCTCGTCAACGATCACATCCGGCTCGAGCGGAGCGAGACCTACTGGGACAAGAACGACGTCAAGTCGCGCGCCATCGACGTCCTGGCGAGCGACAACGACACGACGGTGCTGAACCTGTACCTGACCCACGCCATCGACTGGGATCCGGAGATGTACCCCCGCGAGCTCGGCAAGGATCTGCGCAAGCGGACGGACTTCGTCCTGACGCCCATGATGAGCGTCTACTACTACCGCATCAACACGACGCGGCCGCCGCTCGACGACCGGCGCGTCCGCAAGGCTCTCAACCTCGCGATCGATCGCGTACCCATCGTGGAGAAGATCCTCGGCCTCGGACAGATCGTCGCGAGCACCTTCGTTCCTCCCGGCATGCACGGCTACCAGTCTCCCACGAGCGAGATCCGCTTCGCCCCGGAAGAGGCGCGCGCCCTGCTCGCCGACGCCGGCTTCCCCGGCGGGAAGGGATTTCCCGAGCTCGGGATCCTCTACAACACGAGCCAGGGGCACAAGACGATCGCCGAGTACGCCGCCGACCAGCTCCGGAAGAACCTGGGCATCAAGGCGAACGCCTACAACCAGGAGTGGCAATCGTACCTCGATACGGTTCGCTCCCTCGACTACGACGTCTCGCGCGCGGGCTGGATCGGAGACTACGCAGATCCGAACACGTTCCTGGACATGTGGGTCACGAACGGCGGGAACAACCAGACCGGGTTCAGCTCCCCTGTGTACGATCGGCTGCTCCAGAGCGCCGCTGACGTGTCACTGGTCATCGAGAATCCGGATTCGCTCCTCGCCGCGCTCAAGGACCCCGAGCCGGTGCGCTCGCTCGTCGACTCGGCTCGGCGTGCGAGGAGCCCGGCAGAGAGCCTCGACGCGCAGGCCAGGCTACGCCTGCGGCTCTTGCAAGAAGCGGAATCGGTCCTCGTGAAGGACGAGTTCCCCATCATCCCCCTCTACTTCTACGTGACGGCGAATTTCGTGTCTCCGAAGCTGCGCGGCTTCTACTCGACGCTCCGGTTCGAAGACGGCACGACCGGACCGAACCTGCAGGACGACCACCCATTGCGAGCCCTGTGGGTGGACCGGGGAGCGAGCGGCCCATGACGAGCCGTGGTCGCAACCTGGCCGGCGCCGCCGCCGTGGCCGTCGCCACGGCGGGGCTCGCGGCGGCGCTCGGGCCGGCGTCCGGCGTGACGCTCGCCGTCGGGCTCGCGCTCGTCGCTTCGACGGCGTGGCTCCGTCCGCGTGGCGCGCGCGTCCTCGGAGCCCTGCTCGGCGCAGGGGTCGTCTTCGGGGTGGGGCGTGCCGCGGCGGGGCCCGTCGTCGGTGCCGTCCTCGGCGTGACGCTCGGCGTGCTCGCGTATCGCTCGCTCCCGACGATGGTGATGCGCCGGATCACGTTTCTCGTGCCGTCACTGGTGGTGCTCATCTTTGCCACGACGCTCCTCATGTACCGCGCGCCGGGCAGCCCCTTCGCACAGGAGCGCGCCGCGACGCCGCAGGTGGAGGCCGCGCTGCGTGCTCACTACGGCGTCCCGAAGAGCGCGACGGCCTTCTTCGGGATCTACATGAAGCGCCTGATCATCGACGGCACGCTCGGCCCGAGCATCAAGGTGCATGGGCGCAGCGTCGAGCAGCTCCTCGCGCCGGCGCTGCCCGTCAGCCTGACGCTCGGGCTCCTCGCGCTGGTGATCGCCACCGTCATCGGGCTCGGCCTCGGGCTGCGAGCAGGGCTCAAGCCGAACTCGGCCTCGGACTACGCGAGCATGGGGCTCGTGCTGATCGGCGTGTCGCTCCCGAGCTTCGTCATCGGCGCCGCGCTGATGATCGTGTTCGCGCTGAAGCTCGGCCTTCTCCCGGTCGCCGGCTGGGGCGGCTACCGTCACCTGGTCATGCCCGCCGTCACGCTCGCGCTGCCCTACGCGGCGTACATCGCGCGGCTCGCGCGCGGCGGCACGGTGGAGGTGATGCAGCAGGATTTCGTGCGAACGGCGCGCGCAAAGGGAGCGTCGGAGCGCGACGTCGTGCTGAAGCACGCGCTTCGCGGCGCGATCCTTCCCGTCGTCTCCTTCCTCGGCCCCGCCGCGGCCGGGATCCTCACGGGCTCGTTCGTCGTCGAGACGCTCTTCGACGTGCCGGGCGTCGGTCAGTGGTTCGTCAAGGGCGCCATCAACCGCGACTACTCCGTGGTGCTGGGCACCGCCATCCTCTATGCGAGCCTCGTCACGGGCTTCAACCTGGCCGTCGACCTCGCCTACGCCTGGCTCGATCCTCGGGTACGAGGTCAGTCGTGAACGCGTCGACCGGGCCCTGGGCAGACGCCTACCGGCGGCTCGCGCGAAACCGGCTCGCGCTCGGCGGCGGTGGCGTCGTCGCCGCCGTCACGGTGCTGTGCTTCCTCCTGCCGCCGCTGCTTGGGCTCGATCCGGCCACGACGAACCCGTCCCTTGCGCACCTGCCGCCCGGCTCGGGGCACCTGCTCGGCACCGATGGCCTTGGCCGGGACTACCTTTCGCGCGTGCTGGTCGGCGGGCAGACATCGCTCCTCATCGGCTTCGCCGCGACCATCGCGTCGGTGGCGGTGGGCGTCCTCTACGGCGCCGTTTCCGGCTACTACGGTGGTCGAATCGACGAGGTCATGATGCGGTTCGTCGACTTCCACTACGGCGTTCCCTACATGTTCCTGGTCATCCTGATCATGCTGCTCTTCTCGGAGACGGCGCGCGGCAATCCGTTGCCGGTGTTCCTCGCGCTCGGCCTCGTGGAGTGGCTCACCATGGCGCGAGTCGTCCGCGGCCAGGTGCTCACCCTCCGCGAGCGGGAGTTCGTGCTCGCGGCGCGCCTGCTCGGCGCCGGTGATCTCCACGTCATCTTCCGTCACATCCTGCCGAACGTCGCGGGCATCGTGACGGTGTACGGCACGCTCACCGTGCCCGCCGTGATCATCCTGGAGTCGTTCCTTTCGTTCCTCGGCCTCGGCGTGAAGCTCTCCTGGGGGCAGCTCGTCGCGGAGGCCGTCGGCGTCGTGAACCCAATCCGGTCCTACTGGTGGCTCCTCCTTTGGCCGAGCGTGCTGCTCGCGATCACGCTCCTCAGCCTGAACTTCTTCGGCGACGGGCTGCGTGACGCCGTCGACCCGAAGGCACGCCGATGACCGAGGGCGATCCGAGAACCGGAGAGCCTCTGCTCTCGGTGGAGGCGCTCTCCACGGAATACGCGCTGGAGGACCGCGTCGTTCGCGCGGTGACCGACGTCTCGTTCTCCATCGCGCGCGGCGAGGTCGTCGGGCTCGTCGGCGAGTCCGGCTCTGGCAAGAGCGCGACGGGGCTCTCCATCCTGCGACTCTTACCCCCCGAGGGCCGCATCGTACAGGGACGCGTGCTGCTCGCCGGCAAGGATCTCGCGGCCATTGCCGAGCCGGAGATGCGGCGCGTCCGCGGCGGCCGCGTCGCCATGATCTTCCAGGATCCGATGACGTCCCTGAATCCGTACCTTCGCGTCGAGGAGCAGCTCGCGGAGGTAGGCGTCTTGCACCTGGGGCTCACGCGCAGGGAAGCGATCGCGCGCGCGGTCGCGCTTCTCGACCGCGTCGGCATCCCGGACGCAAAGAGCCGTGCCCGCGGCTTTCCGCACGAGCTGTCCGGCGGCATGCGGCAGCGCGCGATGATCGCCATGGCGCTGCTCGGCAATCCGGAGCTTCTCATCGCCGACGAACCGACCACCGCGCTGGACGTCACCATCCAGGCGCAGATCCTCGAGCTCCTGAGGGAGCTCGTGAAGGAGCGCGGGCTCTCGGTCATCCTGGTGACGCATGATCTGGGCGTCGTTGCGGAGGTCGCGGACCGCGTGCTCGTGATGTACGCCGGCCGCATCGTCGAGACGGGCTCGGCGCGCGAGGTGCTGGCCGCGCCGCATCACCCTTACACGCTCGCGCTCCTCCGCAGCGTACCGCGCCTCGATCGACGCGCGACCCGGCTGGAGAGCATCCAGGGCATGCCGCCGCGGCTCGATCAGGGCCCGTTCTCGGAGTGCACCTTCGCGCCGCGCTGCCGTCTCGTGCGAGGCGAGTGTCACGCGAAGGAACCGTCGCTCTCGCCGGCGCACGTCGGAAGCACGCGCCTCCGTCGCTGCATCCGCTCTCCCGACGAGGTCTCCGGGTGACGGACGCGCTGCTCGAGGTGCGGAATCTCTCCGTCCATTTTCCGGCGGCGCCGCGTCCTGTACGCGCAGTGGACGGGGCAAGCTTCACGATAGAGCGCGGTGAGACGCTCGCTCTCGTCGGCGAATCGGGCTGCGGCAAGTCCACCATCGCGAGGGCCATCATGGGGCTCGTCCCGGCGACGGCGGGCGACCTTCGCTTCGACGGCGCCGCCATGCCGCCGCTCGGCGAGCCCGGGCGCCGCGCCCTGCTGTCGCGCCTTCAGATGATCTTCCAGGATCCGGACGCGAGCTTGAACCCGCGCCTCACCATCCTGTCGTCGATCGCGGAGCCGATCGAGATCACCGAGCCGAGGCTACCGCGCAAGGAGCGCGAGGAGCGGGCGCTGTCGCTCATGAGCGACGTCGGGCTCGACCGCACGCTCGGAGGCCGCTACCCGCACGAGCTCTCCGGCGGGCAGCGACAGCGGGTGTGCATCGCGCGCGCACTCGCCGTCCGACCGGAGCTCCTGGTGTGCGACGAGGCCGTGTCGGCGCTCGACGTCTCGATCCAGGCGCAGATCTTGAATCTGCTGGTGGACTTGCGGGAGCGTTTCGCGCTCTCGTACCTCTTCATCACGCACGATCTGCGCGTCGTCCGTCATGTGGCGACACGCGTGGCCGTGATGTACCTGGGACAGATCGTGGAGCTCGGACCGACGGACGCGCTCTTCGATGCACCCCGTCACCCCTACACACGCGCGCTTCTCGCCGCCGTTCCGTCCCTCGCGAAGGCCGCCGTGCCGCAGGGCGCGCGCGCGCGCGGCGACATCCCGTCGCCATCGAATCCGCCGACCGGCTGCCGGTTCCACACCCGCTGCCCGGAGGTGTTCGACCGCTGCCCAAAGGAGGAACCATCGCTCTTCGAATTGACCGGAGAACGGCGCTGCCGCTGCTTCCTGGTCGAGGCCGAGCGAATCGGAGCGACGAACCTTGCCAGCGCCAGCGGAGTGATTACAGCGGAAGCGAATAGAGCCGATCTTGGAAAGCGGTAGCCACGGCAACGGCGGACACGCTCACCGCGAACACGCTCACGGCGCGCACGGCGGCGGCCACGGGGGCCGAACGCCGCTGCCACCCGGCGCGAAGCTGGACCCCGTGTGTGGGATGACCGTGCGTGCAGAGCCGCTGCTGGAGAAGCGCGCCGAGCACGACGGCGAGACGTACTGGTTCTGCGGCGCGGGCTGCCAGCGCAAATTCGTCGCCGACCCTGCGCGGTACTTGCAGCCGAAGCATGCCGCGCCGGTCGAACCGGTCGCTGCCGTCGCCGACGAGCGCATCTACACATGCCCCATGCACCCCGAGGTGCGTCATCACGGCCCGGGCTCCTGCCCGATCTGCGGCATGGCGCTCGAGCCCGAGCAGGTGACGGACGAGGAAGGGCCGAACCCCGAGCTCGTCGACATGTCGCGACGGTTCCGCGTGAGCCTTGCGCTCACGGTGCCGCTCCTCGTCGTGGATATGGGACCGATGCTCCTGCCGTCCGCGTTCGCCTGGCTCTCCGGGTCGACGAGGAACGGGCTCGAGCTCGTGCTCGCGACGCCCGTCGTCGTGTGGGGAGGCGCACCGTTCTTCGCGCGGGGCTTCCAGTCGCTCCAGACCCGCAACCTGAACATGTTCACACTGATCGCGCTCGGCACGGCCGCGGCGTTCGGGTTCAGTGTGTTCGCGACGCTGTTCTCGGGAGCACTGCCGCACGCCTTCTCCGAGCACGGCGCGGCCCCCGTGTACTTCGAGTCCGCCGCCGTTATCACGACTCTGGTGCTGCTCGGGCAGGTGCTCGAGCTGCGCGCCCGCAGTGCCACCAGCGGCGCAATCCGCGCCCTCCTGCGGCTCGCGCCGAAGGACGCGCGCCGCCTCGAAGCGGACGGCACGGAGCGTGACGTACCGCTCACGGAGGTGCGGCGCGGGGACCGCCTGCGAGTGCGTCCGGGCGAGCGCGTCCCGGTGGACGGCCTGGTGCTCGAGGGCGCGAGCAGCGTCGACGAGTCGATGCTCACGGGCGAGCCCATCCCAGTGGAGAAGCACGCCGGCGCGCGCGCCACCGGCGGCACGCTGAACGGCAATGGCAGCTTCGTGCTCTCCGCGGAGCGCGTCGGCAGCGAGACCCTGCTCGCTCAGATCGTCCAGCTCGTCGGGGAGGCGCAGCGCAGCCGAGCGCCCATCCAGCGGCTCGCCGACGTCGTCTCGTCGTGGTTCGTTCCTTCGGTCATCGCCAGCGCCATCGTGACGGCGCTGGTGTGGGGACTCATGGGTCCCGAGCCTCGACTCGCGTTCGCGCTCGTGAACGCCGTGGCGGTGCTCATCATCGCCTGCCCCTGCGCGCTCGGGCTCGCCACGCCGATGTCGGTCATGGTCGCCACCGGCCGCGGCGCGCAGGCCGGCGTGCTCGTCAAGAACGCCGAGGCGCTCGAGCGTCTGGAGAAGGTGAACACGCTCGTCGTCGACAAGACGGGCACCCTCACGGAGGGCAAGCCGCGGCTCGTCTCCGTGCTGGTCGCCGAGGGGTTCTCCGAATCGGAGCTCGTTTCGCTCGCCGCGGGGCTCGAGCTCGGCAGCGAACACCCGCTCGCCTCGGCCATCGCGAAGGGCGCCGAGGACCGCGCAGTCCGCGCGGCGAATATAGAGGGGTTCGTCGCAGCGCCCGGCCTCGGCGTCAGCGGCACGGTTTCGGGTCAGCGCGTGGTGCTCGGCAACGCCAAACTCTTCACGGTCGAGCACATCGACGTCACGCCGCTCGAGGCCCGTGCGAGCGCGCTCCGCGCCGAAGGGCAGACGGTCGTCTACGTCGGCAGCGGCGGTCGTCTCGCGGGCGTCCTCGGTGTCGCCGATCGCATTAAGGAGTTCACGCGCGAGGCGGTGGCGCAGCTTCGCAAAGACGGGCTCCGGGTCGTGATGCTCAGCGGCGACGCGCGCGCTACCGCGGAGGCCGTCGGGCGCGAGCTCGGGCTCGACGAGGTCATCGCCGGCGTCGCGCCCGCCGAAAAGGCCGCGCACGTGAAGAGCCTGCAGGAGCGCGGCCTCGTGGTGGCCATGGCCGGCGACGGCGTCAACGACGCGCCGGCGCTCGCGCAGGCCGACGTCGGCATCGCCATGGGTACCGGGACCGACGTGGCCATAAAGAGCGCCCAGGTGACGCTCGTGTCGGGAGACCTGCGCGGCATCGTGCGCGTGCGCCGGTTGTCCTCCGCGACGATGCGGAACATCCGTCAGAACCTGCTCTGGGCCTTCGCTTACAACGTGCTCGGTGTTCCGATCGCCGCGGGGGTGCTCTATCCGCTCGTCGGGGTGCTGCTCTCGCCCACCCTCGCGAGCGCAGCGATGAGCCTCAGCTCGGTCAGCGTCATCGCGAACGCGCTGCGCCTCCGTCGCCTCCCTCTGTGACGAGGGAGAGCTCACGCTCGACGAAGCGGATGCTCGTCCTGAGCCGCGCGGCGAGCGTGAGCTCCGAGGCGTAGGCGGCCTTCTCGGCGACGCTGCAGTGCAGGTTGGCGACCACGAGATCGGAGAGACGCCCCGCGTCTTCGATCTGTTCGATCATCGCGAGGGCGGCGTCCTTCTCGGGCAGCTTCGACGCGACCTTGCGCGCAAGGGCGCGCAGCTCGGCGTCGAGCGACTCCACTTCCGCGGCGTCACCCTCGTCGAGCTCCGTCGCTTCGATACGCGCTACGAGGAAGGGCTCGGTGGCGACGAGCCCGAGGAGCGTGATCCAGCGCACCCCTTCCAGGACGACCCACGCGCCCCCTTGCTCGAACGGCTGGAAGCGGCGCACCACCGCGACACAGCCCGCGGCGTACAGGTCCTCCGCGGTGGGGTGCTCGTCGCTCTCGTTTCGCTGCGAGAAGAGCGCGACCAGCGCGGGCTCCGATTTCACGACGGCCTCGAGAGAGAGCAGCGAGGCGGGACGTCCGATGGCGAGCGGAACCAGGGCTCCCGGTGACACCACCGCGTTCCGCACGGCGAGCGCCGGCAGCTCCGCAGGCGTCGGGAGCGCGTCGAGCGCCTCGACGTCGCGCTTCGTCCAGACGTCGCGCAGCGCGGCCTCCACGTCGGGGGTGAGCTTTCCCGCGAACCGCGCGACGAGCTCCGCCGGATACGGCTGAGCCGCGACGAGCACGTGGGCCCGGAGCTTCGCGAAGCTCGGGAACCCGTACTCGCGCGCGATGGCGGACTGCGCATCGTGCAGCGCGAACTGGCTCCGGGCGAGCTCGTCGTCGCTCGCCTGCGCGAACCCCGGAACCGCCTCACGGATCCGGTGGAATGCGGAGACCTCGCGACGCCGGGACGCTTCCAGGAGCTCCTTCGCCTGTGACTTCAGATGTTCGAGATTGGGACGATTCGGTAGCTCACGTTTCATGACGGACCTCTTGCCTTGGCCTGTGATCCGCAAAGCAGGCAGCAAGAAGCCGGTGAGCGAGGTGCTCGTGCTGGGTGGGTTCGACCCTTACCGCGGATCCGGGAGCGTCCCAAACGCTGGCTGTCGGACAATACTTACCACTCACCCGCGCGCGCGTGAACGGCCCTCCAGCGCGGGAGCCGCGCGAGGCGCGGGTAGAGGCGGGAGCGGGCGCGCGGTGGACGCGCCGCGCCGCGGCGGCTAAAATACTGGATTTCAATGACCATTGCTCGGGCCAAGGTGCCGAAACAGATCGGTCGCTACCAGCTCGTCTACGAGCTCGCGCCGAGCTACCTCGGCCCGCTCTGGGTGGCGCGCATCGACGGCGGCGATGGTCTGGCGATGCTTCGGCTCGTCTCACTCGCGCGCCTGGACGCGGACGTGCGCGTGCGACTGCTCGAGGCGGCCTGGCAGGCCATGGAGGTCAGAGACGATCGCGTCGCAGCGGTCAGCGACGTCGTCGCGAGCGATGGCGAGCTCTCCATCGTGTCGGAGTACGCGGAGGGGTTGCCCCTGCGCGCCGTGGCGAGCCTGGCAAGCGTCCGCCGTAAACCGATGTCGGTATCCGTCGCCCTCCGGTTCATCGTAGACCTCGCCGACGGCGTGGTCGCGCTGCACGGTGCCATGACGGAGCTCGGCGACGAGGCCGTCCCTTTATACGGCGGGCTGTCCGTGGATAGCGTGCTGGTCGGCGCCGCCGGGCGCGCGTCGCTGCTCGACGTATCGATCGCGAGCGCGGCGAGCGGTGTACCGTCCCTCGGCGGTAGTCCTGAGCGCGTCGCCTACGCGGCGCCAGAGCAGGTGGGCGCGCCGGGCACGGTCGACGCGCGGACGGACGTCTTCTCGCTCGGCACCATGGCGTGGGAGATGCTCGCCAATCGCCGGCTCTTCGTCGGCTCCGACAAGGCCGTCACTCAGAAGGTCCTCGCGGCGAAGGTCCCGAAGCTCGAGGACGCGTCCAGAAAGGGGGAGCTCGAGGTCCCCAGGTCGCTCGGCGCCGTGGTATTGCGTGCGCTCTCGCTCGACCCCTCCGCGCGCTTCGAGTCGATGGCGGCGTTTCGCGCGGCGCTGGACGCCGTGGGCGTCGCTCCTGCCCCCGCCGAAGAAGCGGCAAGGTACATTGCCGCGATAGGGGACGGCGCTCTCGGGCGGATCCGCGACGCCATATCGCCGCCGTCACGCCCGCGCCCGTCCGAAGCGGCACCCGCCGCCAGGGCGCCGGAACCCACGACGGCGCCGGAAGCCGTGAAGGCACCGGAACCCGTGAAAGCGAGGCCAAGTCTCGAGCCGGGTGGAGCGCGCGCAGCGCACAAGCCGCTCAGCCTGCCGGTCCGTGTAGGCGCGGAGCGGCGGGTCCTTGCGCCACGCGCGTCAGTCGAACCGAAGGCCCGTGTCATCGCGCGGCCCAGCGTCGAGCCCAGGACCGCGCCGGTGGCCTCGACGGCGAGCGAGGAGCCCAAGCCGGTAATGACCAGTCGTCGGGTCAGCATCGAACCCAAGCCCGGCGACGGCTGGCGCGCACTCGACGCCCCGCCGAGCGTCCGCTCGGTGCCGCCCGCGAACATACGCCCGCGTCAGGCGACGATGATCGGCCTGCCCGCTCCGGCCGGGCTCGAGCCGGAAGCCACGCCGCCCGCGGTGGCAACGACCGCTCCGTCCGAGGCTCCGATCTCGAGCAGTGACGAGCCCACTGGCCAGTACTCGCGCGAGCACCTGAAACAGCTCTCCGAGCTCCGCGCACCGACGCCGCCTTCGCCCGCGCCGCTCGACCTCCGAAGCGGAGCGAGTGCGCAACGCCCTCAACGAGCCGCACCGCATGCGGCTACTCCCGCCGAGCCCACAACGGGCGCTGCCGAGCTCACCCGAGCGACCATGCCGGCGCCCGCGGCGAATCAGACGCCGCTTGGACCACCCGTCACGCTGAATCCGCCGCCCGTTCCCGTCATCGGGCCTCCGAAGGTCCCGGTTCGTCCGGACAACATGAAGGAAGTGCCCCTTCCGCGGCTGGTCTCGCTGCAACCGACGCCGCGCCCGCTCTCGGAGATCCACACCGAGAGACCTCCACCACCCGACCCGGAGCCCACACCCCCGACGCCGCACGTCGCCCCCGCCGCCGCGGACGTCGCGCGCGCGTTCGACCAGGCCACGAGCTCCCCCGAGGCGGACCGGTTCGCGCGAGCACAGCCATCACGCGCCGCAGCCCCGCTGCCGCCGGCAGGGCCCGAGCCCGCGCCGGTCAGCGTCGCTGGTGCGCCGCCACCAGCCCGCATGGAGGCGCCCTTCGCCGCGAGGCACGCCGCGCCGTCGTTGTCGCCTCCCGCGGAGCGCACAAACGCGCCGCGCACTGCGGACGGCGCGATGTCCGCGGGGCTTGCCGCAAGAAACACCGAGCGGGCGCCGTTCTCGCGTCCCCCGCCCGCGACGCCGTCCGCGTCGTACTATCCGTCGTCGCAGATCGCGCCGCCGCTCATCCACGATCCGCGCGCGAACCGAGCGCCGTCCCCGACGCCACGGCATCCGCCACAGTTCACCCGCGGGGTGCTACTCGGTGTGGTGGTGAGCCTCGGGCTCGTCGTCGCGAGCGCTGCCGTCACGCTCTTCATCCTGGGCGGTCGCGACGCTGGCGGGCGCGACGCCGAAGCGCGCGCCGAGCGAGAGAGGAGCGCAGCACGCAGCGAGGCGCTGGC
>CAYUAW010000003.1:0-52684 GCA_964442485.1 uncultured Polyangiaceae bacterium | reverse complement strand
ACGCCGAAGCGCGCGCCGAGCGAGAGAGGAGCGCAGCACGCAGCGAGGCGCTGGCTGCATCGTCAGCGACCGCTCCGGTTGTCACTTCCACAGCGGCTCCCGCGACCGAACCGGCGACGGCGCGTTCGGGTGCGGCTGCGACCGAGAGCGCCGAGCCTGCGGAGACAACGGCTGCCTCCGGCGACGGAGCAGAGGCCGCGGCTCAGCCGGCGACAACGCCATCTTCGGCAGCGGCCTCGGCGCCCGCGCCGTCGCGCGCGCCGGCTCGAGCTGCCCATCCGTCTCGGAGCGGGCGAAAGCCCGCAAAAAAGCACGGCCACTTCGTCCCCGACGACATCTGAATCACGCGACGCGCGGTGTACACTGCGGCGCATGAACAAGAAGGCTCGACGTTCCGCGCGCGTTTTCCCCTTCTCCGCGCTGTGCCTCTGTGCTGGTATCGAAGTCGCCTGCGGCGGCTCGGAATCCACCGCGCGCGCGCCGGAAGCGGCGCCGCCCGCGAAGACCGCGGACGCGCCCCCGAGCGCCGCAGCTCCCGCGGCAGAGGCGCCCTCCGCGGCCGCGCCGATACCCCCACCCGAAGCCGACACGAAGCCTGCTGCCCCGTCGACTGATGCTCCGCCGCCTGGCGGCAAGAGCATCACGTACCGGATGACCCCGAGCGGCCTGGTGGTCGATCTGGACGGAGTGCAGCTCGAACCCCACGCGGAGCCGATCAAGCTGGGCGGGGGCTGGGGCGTAAAGCTAGTGGTCAGAGCCAAGGTCGTCGACGAGCGCGAACATCGTCTGCAGAGCCCGTCCAAGGGTCCGCTGATGGTCGCCGAAGAAATCGACCGAGGTGGGAAAAAGGAACTCGTGCCGGACGAGCGTGACGGCGACGGCGATCTGTTGCTCGAAAAGACCAGCACGCCGCTCGAGCGTGAGCTTCGCAAGCCCATCACCGCTGGCCAATCGCTGACGCTCTACGTCGGTCTCTGGGGATTCGGCACGAGCCCGGACGATCGCAAACCGATCAAGAAGCTCTTCGTCGTGAAGATGGTTGCCGGATCTCACAAGCCGCAACCCGTCGTCAGTGCGCCCGAATGAAGCTACCGGTCAGTATTACTTACGTTCATCCTGCAAAACACGAGTGTCACTGACGATGTGATCTCCCCTCGCGCTCACCAGCGCTCGCGCGCGCCGCGAACGAGATGGACGACAGTTCGTGGATGCGAAGGAACGATAACTTCGCTAGATCAGAGTCGCGGGGCTCGACGCGGCTCGGGGTTCCTCGTTTCGACAAGCCCCGGGGCCGCACTCGCAAGAAAGGGTGAGCCGCCATGGGAACGTTTTCGAGGAGCTTGCTACGTCGCTCGGTGTTGGTCTGGTGTTCGTTGCTCCCCCTCGCCTGCTCGGCAGCGGGTGGCCCACGGAACCAGATCACGGCGCAGGACGCCCTCGGGGGCATGGCCGGTGTGGCAACCTCCATGGCCGGAAATGCGGGCGTCGGCGGGGCCGTCGGGGTCGGCGCGGCACACGGGATCGAAGCGCCTGGCGCGACCGCCGATCCGCCCGTGATCACGCCGCAGCCGGGAGCGCCCATGAACCCCGGCATGTGCTCGAAGGATCAAAACATCCTCTTTCTGATCGACCGCAGCGGGAGCATGCAGTGCAATCCGCCGCCGACCACGGACTCGCGCACCTGCGAATTCCTGCCGACCACGGCGGACCCAACCATGCCGACCAAGCTCCAGATCGTGGAGCAGGCGCTGTCGACGGCCTTCAACACCCTCCTGCCGACGATGCCGGGGCAGCCGCCGACCCGCGCGGGCCTCGCCATCCTGAGCACCGACGACAAATGCGGGTCGACGACCATGCCGCTTGTCCCGGTGACGGACGTATCTCCGCCGTTCCTGGATCAGATGCGCACCGCGATGAACGGGCTCGTCCCCAACGGCACGACGCCCATCGTGAACGCCGTCACGAGCGCGTACCAGTATTTCGAGATGAACGCGGCCATGTTCCCGGGGAACAAGCACGTGATCCTCGTCACCGACGGCGCCGACACGTGCACGCCCCAGCAGGGCATCCAGCAGCTCATCAACACAACCGCGCAGACGGCGCTCAGCATGGGCATCCAGACCTGGGTCATCGGTGCGCCGGGAAGCGAGGGCGCGCGCTCCATGCTGTCACACCTGGCGAAGTCCGGCGGCACGGCCAGGCCGGGGTGCGACGTCGGCAGCACCCCGACCACCGGCAACTGTCACTTCGACATGACCATGGGGAATTTCGCGATGTCTTTCGGAAGTGCCCTCGCGACGATCCTCGCTGCCGTGCAGTGCGGAGTCCGCTGACGGCTACGTCGAGATGACCTCACGGACCTTGCTGGCCAGGCCGTCCGGTGTGATGGGCTTCTGCAGGAAGTGAACGCCCGACTCGGACGTGCCGGGGGGAAGGATCGAAGTATCCGTGTAGCCCGACACGAAGAGCGTCTTCATGTCCGGACGGATGAGGTTGAGCTCCCGGACCAGCTCCGGGCCGCTCTTCTCCGGCATCATGACGTCGCTTATCACCAGGTGGATCGGCTCGGGCGCCCGGCACAGCTCGATCGCGTGCGCCGGGTTCTCGGCCGCCAGGACTCGATAGCCCAGCCGGCGCAGGATGCTGATGAGGACCTGACGTACGCTGGGGTCGTCCTCCACGACGAGGATCGTCTCCGCCCCTTCCTCGCGAGGAGCGGGTGGAGGCGACGACGCCTCCTTCAGGTCCTCCAGTGAGCGGGGCAAGAAGATCTTGAACGTCGTTCCGTGACCCTGCTCACTGTGCAGCCAGATCGTCCCGCCGCTCTGGCGGACGATCCCGAACACCATCGCCAGACCGAGCCCGGTGCCCTTTCCCTTCTCCTTCGTCGTGAAGAACGGCTCGAAAACCTTGGCCTGCGTCTCGCGGGACATGCCGGTCCCGGTGTCCGTCACTGATAGCATGACGTGCGACCCGGCCTTGGCGTGCGGGTGCGACGCTGCGTACGTCTCGTCAAGGTCAACGTTCGCCGTCTCGATGACGACTCGCCCTCCTGACGGCATCGCGTCGCGCGCGTTGACGACGAGGTTCAAGATGACCTGCTCGATCTGGCCTGGATCCGCCCGGACTCGACCGAGGTCGGGGGACGTCACCACCTTGACTTCCACGAGCTCGCCGACCAGCCGGCGGAGCATCTTGTCGAGCGAGGCCACGATCTCGTTCAAGTTCAGGACGCGAGGAGCCACGACCTGCTGGCGGCTGAAGGTCAGAAGCTGGCGGGTGAGGTCCGCGGCGCGCAGAGCAGCGTTGTGGATCTCCTCGACGTCGTCCTTCATCCGCTCCGGCGGGACCTGATCGGCGAGGAGCATGTCGCTGTAGCTGAGGATGACGGACAGGATGTTGTTGAAGTCGTGCGCGACGCCCGCAGCGAGCCGTCCCACGGCTTCCATCTTCTGGGCCTGCTGGAGCATGCGGTCCGACAGCACGAGACGCTCCTCCACCTTCCGCTTCTCGGCGCGCTGTGCAGCCTCGCGCAGCTCTCGCTCGACGGCGGGGACCAGCCGCGCGAGCGAACCCTTCAGGACGTAGTCGTGGACGCCCGCCCGCATCGCATCGACCGCGACGTCCTCTCCGACCGTCCCCGAGACGATGATGAACGGCGCGTCACTCCCGCATTCCTTCGCGACGCGAAAGGCCTCCGGAGCGGAGAACTCGGGCATCGAGAAGTCGGAGATGACGAGGTCCCAGTGGCCCGTCTCGAGCGCCCTCACCATGGCCGGGCGCGTATCCACCCGCGTCGCGTCGAGCGCGAAGCCGGCGCGGCGCAGCTCCATCATCGAAAGCATGGCGTCGTCTTCGTTGTCCTCGACGATCAGGACTTTTAGTGACTTCTTCATGATGAGGCCGTCGCGCCGCCGCTCGCGACCTCGCGCGCCGGCGGTATGGTGAAGCTTATCGTCGCTCCTTGTCCGATGATGCCCTCGGCCCAGACGGTGCCGCCGTGCCGATCGACGATGCGCTGGACCGTTGCAAGCCCGATGCCCGTCCCCGGGTAGTCGCGCTCGCTGTGCAGCCGCTGGAACGGACTGAAGAGGCGTCCGGCGTGCTTCATGTCGAATCCCGCACCGTTGTCACACACGAAGTAGACCGGCGGCCCGTCGGTCGAGTGCGCGCCGAACCCGATGCGCGCTTCGGTCTTCTTCGCGGTGAACTTCCAGGCATTGCCGAGCAGGTTGTCGAGCAGGATACGAAGCAGGCGACCGTCCCCCTCGACGGCGGGCACGCTCTCGATGTCGAAGACAGCCGCGCGCTCGGGCTCCTTCCTCGAGAGCTCGCTCGCGACCACGCGGGCGACCGACGCGAGATCGATGGGCTGCCGGCGGAGCTCCGCCCGGCTCACCCGGGACAGCTCGAGCATGTCCTCGATGAGCTCCCCCATCCGGCCGGCCGCTGCGCTCACTCGCGCCAGGTAGTCCTTCGCGAGCTCGCTCATCTCCGCCGAGCACTCGGAGAGCAGCGCTCCGGTGAAGCCCTGGATGCTGCGCAGGGGTGCCCGGAGGTCGTGCGAGACGGAGTAACTGAACGCCTCGAGCTCGCGATTCTTCCGCTCGAGCTCCTCCACGAGGACAGCGCGCGCTTCGGCCACCTTGCGTGCGGCGCGTGCGGACGCCGACTCCAGCTCGCGGCGCAGGAGCGCTTCCCGGGTGCGGCGGCGCTCGTCCTCGATCTGCCGACGCCTGAGCTGCGCCTTGATGCGCGCGCGCACCACCTCGAAGTCGGCGGACTTCGTGATGTAGTCGTCCACGCCCGCGGCCAGCACCTCGATGACGGTCCGCGGCTCGTCGACGGCGGTCACGACGATGAGCGGCACGTCCCGCCCGACCGGTGACTCCTTCACGCGCTTCGCCGCTTCCCTGCCGCCCAGACCCGGCATCACCAGATCCATCAGAATGCAGTCGATGGGCTGGGCGGCCAGGATTGCGAGCGCTTCCTCGCCGGAGCCGGCCAGCACGACGTCGTAGCCATCGCTGCGGACTGCATCCGCCACGTCTCCGCGGTAGTTCGGGCTGTCGTCGACGACCAGCACTCGCTTGGGTCCGAGTACGCTGTTGCCCTCGTCGTCGTCGAAGTGCGCGCGCCGAAGGACCGCGTCGAGGCGCGCCAGGATGACGCCGAAATCCTCCTCCTTCCGCACGAACGTATCCGCACCCGCGTCGAGGGCCCGGAGCTCCGACTCCACGTCCTCCGAACCCGTCAAGAGGACGCACGGCGTCCTCCTCAAGCCCGCGTCGAGCCGGATCGTCCGGATGACCGTCGCGCCGTCGATACCCGGAAGCACGCCGTCGACGATGACCACCGCCGGGCGGTTTGCGACCGCGAGCCGAAGACCTTCCTCGCCGCTTCCGGCGGCGAGCACCGCGTAGCCTGCCGCCTCGAGCGACGCATGGATGGCGTTGCGAAACGTCACGCTGTCGTCGATGAGCAGCACGGTCGGCCGCTCCCCGTGCTCGTGCGTGCCGCGACTTCGAAGGAGCTCGTGAGCGCGGGAGACCACGTAACCCTTGTCGTACGGCTTGCCGACGTAGTCGTCGGCGCCGATCTTGAGCCCGCGGATGCGGCTCTCCACCTCCGCAGACGTCGAGAGCATCAGGACGGGTATGGGCGACGCCGAAGGCAAGGCGCGGATCTCGGCGATGAGCTCGAAGCCGTCCCCGTCGGGAAGCTGCACGTCGAGGAGCGCGATGTTCACCGCCTCGCGCGACAGCACGGCACGGGCCTCCGCGAGAGTCGCGCACGGTGCCACGTCGAACCCGGCAGCAGCGAATGCTTCCGTGAGGTCCATGCGCACGGTGAGACTGTCGTCGACGATCAGGACCTTCTGCGTCAAGGCCTGGCCTCCCCCCCACCGGCAAGCTGCAGCAGCGCCGGTCCGATCTTCTCGAGCGGGAGCACGCGCTCGGCGGCGCCCAGAACCACCGCCTCGCGTGGCATGCCGAAGACCACCGACGTGGCCTCGTCCTGCGCGATCGTCCTGCCGCCAGCGGACCGTATCGCGACGAGCCCCGCGGCGCCGTCGCGTCCCATCCCGGTGAGGAGCGCCGCGACGACCCCTTCCCGGTACTCCTCGGCGACCGACTCGAACAGGACGTCGACCGACGGACGGCACGAGTGCCGCTCGGGGTCACGGGTCACGCGCAGTCGTCGATCCCGCACCGCGAGGTGCCGGCCCGGCGGTGCCATGATGATCTGCCCACCACGGCCGCTCAGCGGTTCGTCGTCGGATGCGTAGCTCACCTGCAGCGGAAGCTGTCCGTCGAGCCACTCGGCGAAGGCGGTGCTGAACCGCTCGTTCAGGTGCAGGACCACCAGGATCGGCAGTTGGAACGGCTCACGGAACGCTCGCAGAACGGTGAGCAGCGCCCCGGGGCCGCCAGTGGAAGCCCCGAGCACCACGACCCGGGACGGCGCACGCTCTGAAACAAGCGGCGCCGTGGGCTTCGTCACGCCACTTGCGACGAGGCGCGCGCGGGGATGGGTGATGACGCGGACCCGCGCGACGATTTTCACCGTGGAGATGAACTTCTCGTCCCATCCCGCGAGGTCGCTGTCGGCCTTGTCGAGGACGTCGACCGCGCCGGCGGCCAGCGCTTCGTAGGTGCGGAAGAGCTCGCCGCGATTCGTCGACGCCGACACGATGAGGATCGGCGTGGGGAAGTACGCCATGATGTACTCCGTCGCCGCGAGGCCCGTGATGACGGGCATCATCATGTCGAGCGTGATCACGTCGGGACGGAGCAGGCGGCACAGCTCGATGGCGCGCTTACCGTCTTCCGCTTCGCCCACCACCTGGATATCCGGATCCGTCTCCAGGATCTCGATGAGCCGCTTACGGACGGTGATGGAGTCCTCGGCGACGAGCACACGGATCGTCATTGCGCGACGAGCCCCCGTATGGTGTCGAGCAACATGCGTTGATCGAACTCCGCCTTGACGACGTAGGCGCTCGCGCCGACCTCGCGACCGCGAGCCAGGTCTTCACGCGAACTCCTCGAGCTGACCAGGATTGCGGGCACCGCGTGCGAACGCGTCTTCTCCACGAACTCGAAGCCGTTCATCCCCGGCATCTCGACGTCCACGAGGAAGAGACCGTAGCGTCGCAGTGCGACCTTCTCGAGCGCCTCTTCGGCGGAGGCCGCGAGCTCCACCTCGTAGCCTGCGGATTCCAGGATGCTCCGCTCGAGCATGCGCGTCGTCAGCGAATCGTCGACCACCAGGAGCGGGAGCGACGATTCCGGGGTACGCTCGCGCACCATCTCGCGCTCACCGAGTGCGGCCGCCACGAGGACGTCCGGGTCGAGCACCAGCCGGGGCAGGCCGTCGACATCCAGGGACGCTCCCAGAACCACCGGTGCGGTGGGAGCCAGCGCAGGCAGTCCTCGCACGACGATACTCTCGACGCCGACCAGTCGCTCGACGATGAAGGCCGCCGTCGCCGATGCCCCACGCACGACGACGACCTGGCGCGCCCTCCCATTCTCCTTCTCGGATCGCCCGCGGAGCAGCGGCTGCTCCAGCGGGACCACGGGGACGAACTGGCCGTCGAGCACGATGGACGGGCCTCGCTCCGTCCGTGCGAACTCCTGGTCGGACAGGCGAAGCACGGCCTTCACCGCCTCGAGCGGCACCGCGGCCACGACGTCGCCAACCCGCACGAGCAGCGCGTCCATCGACGACAGCGCGAGAGGCACCACGAGCTCGACCGTCGTGCCGACGCCCGGAATGCTCTCGAGCGATGCTTTGCCTCCTAGCGCCTCCGCCGCCTCGCGGACGATGTCGAGCCCGATGCCGCGCCCGGCCATCTCCGTGACGGCGCGAGCGGTGCTGATGCCGCCCCGGAGGAGCAACCCGATGAGCTCGTGGGGGGCGACGCTCGCCCCCCGGACGAGCGCGCCGCTGCGCTCCGCGGCCCGCCGGATGGCGTCGACATCGACGCCGCGGCCGTCGTCTCGACATACGAAGACGACTCTGTTCCCACGGCGTTCGATGCGGACCTCCACCGTCCCCTCGGTCGACTTCTCGAGACGAGCGCGCTCGTCGGGGAGCTCGATGCCGTGCGCGATGGCGTTGCGCACCGCCTGGACCAGCGCACTCCGTGCCCGGCCGAGCATCTGCGCGTCGAGGCGCACGTCGGCGCCGGTCATGACGAACGCCACGCGCTTGCCTAGCTCGCGGGCCGTGTCGTGGACGGTGCGCTCGAGCGCACCGGCAATGACGCGGCAGGGGGCGAGCCGCAGCCGCTCCGCCGACCCCTGAACCTGCGAGAGCTCGCGTTCCGCTTGGTCAATACCCGAGGTGACGGCGCGCTCCGCCTGTTCGGCCAGGTCTTCGAGCTCGCCCGCGATGGAGCGTGCGCTGGCGAGGACCGAGCTCTGCGACGACGAAGCCTCGACGGGGAGAGCGCGCTCGATGTGATTTGCGAGCAAGGCGGCCAGGTGATGCATGCGCTCGAGCGCCGCTGCGCTCCCACGCACGGCGCGCAGCTGGACGCCGACCTCGGAGATGCCCTCGACGAAAGCGTCGAGCTCAGCGCCATCGGTCTGCGCGGGAGGCAGCTCTTCCTCGACGCGCGCGGCGGGCGCTGGCGGTGCGGGGACCGGCGAGAGCTCACGGGTGAGCTTCGCGATCGCGTCGGTGACCGTGAGCAGAACATCCACCACATCGCTGGCAGGGCTCTCCGCTCGCTCGCGGAGCGGCGAGAGGAGCTCCTCGAGCGCGTGCGCGCGCTCCGCGAGAGCGCGGTGCTTCACGACGCGCGCCGCACCCTTCAGGGTATGGGCGGCACGCAGGAGCTTCGGGACGTGCTCGGCGGGCGCGCCTGCGCCAAGCGACAGGACTCCTCGCGAGAGCTGCTCGGAGAGCTCCGCGGCCTCGATGCGAAAGAAGCGGTAGGGGTCCTGTTCCACGTCTCAAGCGCTCGCTTGCGGACGGATCAGCCGCGTCAGATTGCGCGAAAGCGCCGCCAGCTGAGAGGCCGTCTGCAGCGTCTGCGCGGAGCTCGACTCGGACTCCTTCGTGGCCTGAGCGACGCTGGAGACGGCAACGTTCACCTGTTCGACCGCGCTCGTCTGCTGCTTCGTGCTGAGCTCTATCTCGCGGGCGGCGTCGGTGGTCGTCGATACGAGGCCGACGATGCGCGCGAACGACTCCGCCACCTCGCCGAACTGGCGCGAGCCGGCATCCACTGCCTTCGAGCCACCTTCCGTCGCCATCACGGTCGTGTTCACCGCCGCCCTTATGTCGTCGACGAGCAGTCGAATCTCCTTCGTGGAGGCCCCCACCCGATCGGACAGCTTCCGGATCTCGTCCGCCACGACGGAGAACCTGCGGCCCATCTCGCCCGCACCGGCGGCCTCGATGGTTGCGTTGATGGAGAGGATGTTCGTCTGCTCGGAGAGCTCGTTGATGATCTCCAGGATGCCGCCGATCTGCTGCGACTTCCGGCCGAGCTCGAGCATGTGATTCACGATTAGATCCACCTGACGCCGGATGGCGGTGACCGACTCCTGGGTGCGCTGGACGGTGTGATCCCCGCCCCGCGCCGCGACCGCCGTCTCGGCTGCCACCTTCGCCACTCGCTGCGCGCTTTCGGCGATCTGCCGGGAAGTGGCGAGGAGCTCGGTGATGGTCATCGTGATCTCGGTCATGGCCGTGGCTTGCTGCTTGGAGCCGCTGACCTGCTGGTTGGCGGCCGCCTGAAGCTCGACGGAGGAGCTCTGGATGTGCTGGACGGCCGAGCCCACCTGACCGGTGAGGGACGCCGTCAGGATGAACCCTGCGATCAGGACGAGCAGCGCGCTGCCCCCCGAGCCCCAGATGACCGTCGCGCGCACGACCGCCGACGCGGCCTCCACCTCTAGCGCGCGGACCTTCAAGAGCTCGTGCTCCGCGTTCTCCGTCTGGCGCAGCACCTCGTCGAACTCTCGCATGACGCTGGCGCCGCCGACGCCGGCCAGCACCTTCTGCGCGGCATCGAAACCGGCGGACCGCCGGACGTCGATGACGTGGTTCAACCCCTCGAGCCGCCGGCTCACGAGCGACTCGAGCGCATCGAGCCGCTGCTGCTGTATGGGGTTGTCGCTCGTCAGGTCGCGCAGGCTCTTGAGCGTGCGGGGCAGCTCCGTCTCGATGCCGCTCATGGGAGCCAGGAACTGCTCGTCGCCCGTGATCACGAACCCACGCTGCGCGCTCTCCGCCTCGCGGAGCGCGTTCGAGACGCTCCCGAGCTTCTCGAGCACCGTGTGCGTGTGCGCAACCCAGTAGCTCGTTCGCGCGAGCTTCCCGATGCCGTCGTAGGCGACCACCGCGATCACCATCAAGAGCGCGAAGGAAAGCGCGAAACCGGCAGCCAGCTTCTTACCGAAGGTCCACATGTCACTGCTCCTGCCGAGGTCGCGTCGAGGCGACGCGCGAGGTGATCCGGTCCACGATGGAAGGCACGCTGAGTATCCCGAGCGAAGAAGCCTCGAGACGCAGCGTGCGGGGACAATGACGACCCTGGTTGCCACCGGAGGGGAGGATCTGGTCCTGCCTTCCGAAGACGTAACCGTCCATGTGCTCCACGGCGAGCGCGAGCTCCTCTCGTTCGAGAAGCACGAGCCAGCGCGACGCGACGCCGGCGGCCGCCGCGCCGAGCATCGCGGCGAGCGAATACACGGGCACGAGCCGACCCCGCACGCCCGTGAGCCCGATGAGTTCCGGGAGGGGGCTCGGGAGCTTCGTCGCACTCCGGTCCACGACGACGCCGCTGATCTCTCGCAGACGAAGCGCGTACGGCACGCCTCCCACGCGAACGGCGAGGAATGTTTCGAGCGCCTCCTCCGGCTTGCGCGCGGGCTCGCTGAATGTCCGATCGAACGAATCGCGGAGCTCCGAGAGCTTTCTTTCGAGGGCGCCGTCCTCCATCAAGACACCTTCCTGCAGGCGAGGAGCTCAGCGCGGCAGAGCTCGAGGAGCGCTGCACGGCCGAAGCCGCCACCGAAGAGCAGCAGCCGATCCGCATCCTCGCGCTCGAGCAGGGCGAGCGCGTGCGCCAGGTGGCGTCGAGCAGACGGGACGTCTCCACCGCGGCGAGCGAGTAGACCCAGGTGCAGCTGCGGCATGGAGAAGCTCGGATCGGCCTGCGTAGCGAGGAGGTGCTGCTCCGACGCGCAGCTCCTGTCACCTGCGCTCTCCTTGTTGAGAGCCAGCAGGTAGCAAGCGCCTGCATTCCCCACGTCGAGCGCGAGCAAACGCGCACATGCACGCTCCGCGGCCAGAACGTCGCCATTCCGCGTGTGCAGGATGGCGCGCAGGAGGAGAAGCCCTGGCTCGTCGACCGAACGGAGAGCCGCCTCGTCGAGGAGATGCTCGAGCTCCGTGAAACGTTCCTCGTGGACGAGCCGGGCGCCGAGCGCGACATCGAGCGGCGCCGTGGCGTGCTCGTGGTGTGAGCTCACCGACGCGTCGAGTTCCCTTTCGACGTGCGCCGTCAGCGACGTGACGCGGCTCGTCGAGCGCTGGATGCTGTGGATCCAGTCGTGACGATCGACGAGGTCCATTCGAGCTGGCGGGAAACCGGGGGTCGGCATTTCCGACGCCAGCACGTCGCGCCGCCGGTAGTAGAACGCGTCCCGCGTCTGACAGAGCTCGAAATCGCGGGAGAGGGTGCGCCACGTCTCCGCGTGACCGAGGAAGAATAGCCCTCCCGGCGCGAGACTCTCCGCGATGCGCCGCGTAACGGCGAGAGCGGCTACGTCCGTGAAGTACATGAGCACGTTCCGGCAGAGCACCACGTCGAAGGCGCCGCTCCTCCAGAAAGCGTCGTCCCGGTCGATCAGATTTCTCCGCTCGAAGCGCACCATGTCACGAATCGACGGGTCGACCCTGAACTCCCGCCCTTCGGGCACGAACCAGCGCTGCACGACGTCCGGCGGCGTCTCGCGCAGCGACCAGCGCGAATAGCGGGCGCGCGAGGCCTTCTCCAGCATCTTTTCGTTCACGTCGATGCCGACGATCGAGACGTTTACCGGAGCTTCGTCTCCCTGTTGCCGGAGCAGCATGGCGAGCGAGTAGGGTTCTTCGCCGGAGGCGCAGCCGGCGGACAGCACACGAAGCGGCGCCAGCGGGTCGGTGCGCCGGGCGAGCACCGCGTCCGAGAACGCATTCAGCTGCTCTCTGTACCTGAAGAAATACGTTTCAGTGACGGTCAGGTCCTGCGCGAGCTTGCCGAGCTCCTCGTCGGAGACCGCGCACTCCAGGCGGACGACGTAGTCCGAAGGCGCGACCCTCGCCTTGCCCGCGCGCGCCCGCAGAGCATCGCGCAGGACGCCGAGCTTTCCGTCGTCGAACGACAAGCCGAGCCTTCGCCCCAGCACCGAGCGGAAGCGCTCGATGTCCTGCCCCGATTCCGGGGTCACGCTTCTCCCTTCGCGCCAGTCATCCCGTCCTCGGAGGGCAGCAAGCTCGCCGCCTTGAGCACGACCAGGAGCTCCGCGTCCCGAGCGGCAAGCGCTGCGACGGGACCGTCTGCGGCATCGTTCAACAACGGCGGAAGCGCGAGAGCGCGCTCCGCGGAAAGCGTGCTCACCCCGATCACGGCTTCGACGCGAACTGCCACGGATCGACCGTCCACCCGGAGTACGACGAAGCGCGTGGGCCGTTTTTCGCCCGGCAACCCGAGCAGCCGCCCAAGATCGATGACGGGAACGTGCGCTCCACGAATGCGTGACAGGCCGAGAACGAACTCCGGGCCGCCGCCGAAGGGTTCGATGGCGAGCGGCCGCATCGTTTCGACGACGTGCACGAGGGGCAGCGCGCAGAGCCGCGCCCGGGTGCGACACAACAGGATCGCATCTGCGCCCATCGCGAACGAGGCTCGAACCGAGTCCATCATCGTCCCCAGCGGGGGCTTCGATCGCCGAAGTCCCTCTCGAGCCGAGATGGTACACGATCGACTCCCACGCCCTTCGAAAAGCGAATCGAAAACGTAGTGATGCCCCATCCCGCTCGGAAGCGTTGCCGCACTCCAAGAGCGATGTGCGACCTCCACCCACCTGGCTGGATCAAGGTGCTCCACAGATCCTGCGCTCACGCTGTTCGAAGAAGTCCCGAACGACGCCGGAACTGAGGAGAATTGCCCCGGTGTCAGGTTGCGGTCAGCTCACCCCAGGCGCGGTGCCCGATGACCGGGTAGACTGTATGTGTGAGCGCCATCGAGTCGGCGAGCACCGTTCCGCGGCACCTGCGCCGCTTCGTCGTCCGTCAAAACTACGACGCTTACACGGAGCAAGACCAGGCCGTCTGGCGCTTCGTCGTCCTGCAGACTCACTCGCGGCTGCTGACGACGGCGCACGAGGCGTATGCCCGGGGCTTTGCGGCCGCAGGCATCTCGGTCGAGCGCATCCCTCGCATCGACGAGATGAACGAGCGCCTCGGGCGGTTCGGCTGGGGTGCCGTCTGCGTGGACGGATTCATCCCTCCCCGCGTCTTCCAGGCGTTCCAGGCCCGCGCCATCCTGCCGATCGCCGCGGACATCCGGACCTCCCGGCACCTGACGTACACGCCGGCGCCGGACATCATCCACGAAGCCGCCGGTCACGCGCCGTTTCTCTCCGAGCCTCACTACGCGCGCTACGTGAAGCGCATCGGTGAGGTCGCGCGCCGCGCCTTCGCGACTCCCGCCGATCGCGCCGTCTACGACGCCATCTTCCAGCTCTCCGAGCTCAAGGAGGATCCCGCGAGCACGCCACAATCGATCCACCGGGCGGAGCAAGCTCTCTCTGCGGCGACCGCGCTCGTCACGGTGATCAGCGAGTCCGCGAAGATAGCGCGGCTCTACTGGTGGACGGCGGAGTACGGATTGGTCGGCACGCCCTCCGACTTCCACCTCTACGGTGCGGGCCTGCTCTCGTCGATCGGTGAGGGACACTTCTGTCGGCTGCCGGACGTGCGCAAGCTTCCGCTGACGAAGGGGTGCGTGGACGTGGACTACGACGTGACTCGTGCCCAGCCGCAGCTCTTCGTGGCAAGGAACTTCGGGCAGCTCGAGGAGGTGCTGGACGACGTCGACCGGACCCTTGCCTATCGGGTCGGCGCCGGGGTCGCACTCGAGATGGCACAGCGGAGCGAGGAGCTCGCGACCGTCCGGCTCGACTCTGGCGTCGAGGTGGTCGGTGTGGTCCGCACAAGCGACGCGAGCGACGGTAGAACGTCGCTCGTCGTGTTCGATGGCCCGTCTGCTTTGGCCCAGAACGGCAGCCTCATCGACGGAATGCCGCGTCGTACCGGGTATCTCCTGCCGCTCGGCGCGCTGAAGGACGGGACGCCGCTGTCCGCGCTCACCCCGGAGTCGATGCTCGCGCGCACGAAGAGCGGGCAGCTCGTCCTCGAGCTGTCGTCGGGCATCACCGTCGGCGGGGACGTCCGCGCGCTGGTTCCGATCGACGGCCGCGTCGGAGCCGTCCTGCTCGCCGACTGCGAGATCCGCCGCGGGAACGAACGACTCCTCGCGGCGGATCTGTATGCGCTCGCGCTCGGCGAGGCCGTCGAGACGGCGTGGGCGGGCGCACCGGACGCGTTCTTCCCCGCGACACCCGGGTCCAACGTGAGCGTCCCGAAGAACCGCGACTTCAGCGAGCCGGAGCTCGAGATGATCGCGCTGTACGATCGGGCGGTCTCCGCTTTCCGCGCCAGCTTCGGCAGTGCAGCGGCCCGCGAGGTGGAGGCGATCGCCACTCGCCTGGACGATGCCTTCCCCGACGAATGGCTGCTCCGGTGGAACCTGCTCGAGAGCCTCGTGAAGCTCGGTGAGCATCCGGAGCTCGCCGACCGCCTGGAGCGGGAGCTCTCGCGGCTCGAGCTCACGTTCGGCGGACTCGAGCCGATCGCCACCGGCCTCGACTACGTGAGATCGCTTCGCGGCAATACACCACCACACGGTCATCGATTCGCCGGCTGATGGGAGTGGCGCGAAAATGCGGCTTTCTTCCCTGCGCGATGAAACTCCGGACGGGTTGCTGATCGTCGTCGCGCGGGACTCTGCGCGATTCACCCGCGCGACGAGCATCGCCAGGACGATGCAGGCCGCGCTCGACGACTGGGAGAGGGTCCACCCTGCGCTCCAGGCGCTCTCTGCGGCGCTCGAGTCGGGCCGCGCATCCGCGGAACCTCTCGACGTCGCGGAGCTCACCGCGCCCTTGCCGCGAGCTTACGAATGGGTGGACGCATCAGCGTTCCTGTCTCACATCGTGCTCGTCCGGAAGGCGCGCGGCGCCGAGCTACCGCGGACCTTGCGCACGGAGCCGCTCGTGTATCAGGGGGGTTCGGGGGTCCTGCTCGGGCCGCGTGAACCGCTTCGGGCGCCGGCTCCGGAGTGGGGCCTCGATTTCGAGGGCGAGGTCGCGGTCGTGCTGGGCGCCGTGCCCGAGGGCACGCGGAGCTCGGACGCCGCGCCCTACGTCCGCCTCGCGATGCTGGCGAACGACGTCACGTACCGGGGCCTCGCCCCGGCGGAGCTCGAGAAGGGGTTCGGGTTCTTCACGTCGAAGCCGGCGACCGCATTTTCGCCCTTCGCCGTCACCCTGGACGAGCTGGGCGATGCCTGGCGCGGTGGCCGCGTCCATTTGCGTCTTCGCTCGACGCTGAACGGCGTACTGGTCGGCGACCCGGACGCCTCCGCGATGCACTTCTCCTTCTACGATCTGGTTGAGCACATCACGAAGACACGGAGCTTGACTGCCGGAACGATCCTCGGCAGTGGCACCGTCTCGAACGAGGACCCCGAACGCGGGGTGTCGTGTCTGGTCGAGCGACGAACCCGGGAGACGCTCGACTCCGGCGGCCCACGGACTCCGTATCTCGAGCCGGGCGATCGTATCCGCATCGAGATGCTGGACGCCCAAGGCCGTAGCATCTTCGGCAGCATCGACCAGGCGGTCCTGGCAAGGTGACGCCTCCCGCGAAAGAAAGGAAGCGAGCCGTGATCCTGTCCTCCCTCGGCATCAAGCGCTTGCTCGGCTTGCACTACTACGTGCGAAATCTCGAGCGCAGCCGCGACTTCTACGTGAACAAGCTCGGCTTCCAGGAAGCCGGCAAGAGCAGCGCGGAGCTCGAGCAGAGCGGGCATCAGCGCTCCATCGCCTTTCAATCCGGCGACATCGTCGTCACCTGCTCGACACCGGTGGGAGAGGGAGGCCGGGCTCACCGCTACCTCTCGAAGCACCCTGATGGAGTCGGGACCATCGCATTCGAAGTCGACGACATCGAGAGGACGTTTTCAATCCTGGAGGAGCGAGGCGGCACGGCGATCACCGACGTGCAATCTTTCCCCGAACCCGACGGGAACATCGAGACGTTCTCCATCACGACGCCCTTCGGCGACACGACGTTTCGGTTCACCGAGCGCCACGGTGCCAAGGGGATCTATCCGGGTATGGAGCCAGTCGCAGGCGCGACGAACGCCGAGTCCACCGGGCTCTTCTCCATCGATCATATCACCTCGAACTTCCAGACCATGAAGCCCGCGCTGCTCTGGCTCGAGCACGTGATGGGGTTCGAGCCGCTGTGGGAGGTCGAGTTTCACACCAGGGACGTTGCGAAATACGAGATCCGCGACGGCTCGGGGCTTCGTTCCAAGGTGATGTGGGATCCGAAGACGGGCATCAAGTTCGCGAACAACGAACCGTACCGCCCCGCGTTCAAGCAATCACAGATCAACCAGTTCTACGAGGAGCACCGAGGCGACGGGGTTCAGCACGCGGCGCTCGCCACGCGGGACATCATCGATACGGTGGGGGCGCTGAAGAAGCGCGGCGTCGAGCTGATGCCGACGCCGCACTCGTACTACGAGGCGCTGCCGGAGCGCCTCCACGCTCTCGGCATCACCCTGGAAGAAGACGTCCAGACCCTGGAAGAGCTCGGCATACTGGTCGACGGCTCCGGGCCCGGCCGCTATCTCCTCCAGATCTTCCTGCGCGACGCAGCTGGGCTCTATCACGCCCGCGAGGCGGGGCCCTTCTTCTTCGAGGTGATCCAGCGGAAGGGCGATCAGGGCTTCGGCGCCGGTAACTTCCGCGCGCTCTTCGAGAGCATCGAGCGCGAACAACACGTCGCTGGTGGAGAATCCTGAATGATTGAGCGCGTCACCGTCGGCGACGTCCCACCGAAGCATCACGTCGCGCTGCGCGGCCCGAAGGGCGAACTCCGGCACGAGGAGTGCCTGACCCGCGAAGGCTTCGACGGCCCGTACACCATCCTCTATCACCGCGAGCGACCCCACGCGCTCGTCCCTGCGCCCTCCGGGCACGTCGCGGTCTCGCCGCGAGCGCGCCGGATCGCGGACGACGAACCGGGGTTATACCGCCGGCACTACCGCACGGAGACTCACTCGCTCACTGGCGCCCCGATGGACGCGCGCATGCCGTTGCTCTTCAACGAGGACGTGACGATCGGCGTGATGAAGCCGACGACGGACGACCCTGCGTATTTCGTGAATGCGGACGGCGACGAACTCTTCTTCGTGCTGAGCGGCCGCGGCACCGTCCGGAGCGTCCTCGGCGACGTCTCCTTCGGTCCGAACGACTACGTCTGCGTTCCGCGAGGGACGCTGCATCGCATCCTGCTCGACGGCGGGACGCTCGACGCGCTTCTCATCGAGTGCCACGGCGGCGTCGGCATCCCGAAGCAGTGGCGGAACGAGGCGGGTCAGCTGCGGATGGACGCGCCGTTCTCGCATCGCGACTTCCGCCACCCGGTGTTCCGCGGTCCCCTCGACGAGGGGATTCGCGACGTCGTCGTGCAGCGGAGGGGCACGTATCACGGGTTTCGCTATGCGCACTCGCCGCTCGACGTGGTCGGCTGGGACGGGGCGGTGTACCCGTTCGTCTTTCCAATCCTCGCGTTCCAGCCGCGGGTGGGAGCGGTCCACCTGCCGCCGACCTGGCACGGTACCTTCGCCGCCCGCGGCGCGCTCGTGTCGAGCTTCGTGCCGCGTCCGCTGGATTTTCATCCGGACGCGATCCCCTGCCCGTATCCGCATTCATCCGTCGACGTCGACGAGGTGCTCTTTTACGCGAGCGGGTCGTTCACGTCGCGGCTCGGCATCGGCCCCGGTAGCATCACCTTCCACCCCGCCGGGATCCCGCACGGCCCGCACCCCGGACGCTACGAGTTGGGCCCCGGCGAGCGCCGCACCGAGGAGATCGCCGTGATGCTCGACTGCGCGAAGCCGCTCACCACGACGCCGCAGGCCCGGACCATCGAGGACCCGGAGTACGAGGCGAGCTTCTCGTCGTGACGATGCAGCTGTCCGCCGCGTGAATCCCTTCGGGAGGGCTCAGCGGCCAGGAACGGTTTCGAACTGCGGGAGCACGTCCGTGATGTGCGACCAGGCCGGCTTTTCGCTCACGAACACGTGTCCCATCGGCTTCACGTCCGCCTCGGAGTCGAGACAGCCGAGGCGCAGGCGCACCTCGTGCGGCCTTGCGGTGTCGCGCTTGAAGAGCGGCGAGCCGCAGCGGCCGCAGAAAGACCCGGAACCTGCCAGGCGATGATTCGAATTGCGACAGCAACTCTTCGCCGCGAACGATGCGAAACTCGTCCGCGGAGACCGCACCGTTCGTCGCGAACTCGGCGCCCGAGGCCTTGCGGCACTGGGTGCAGTGACAGCGCGCCATCGCGACGATGGGCCCTTTCGTCTCGTACGCAACGCCGCCGCAGAGACAGCTTCCCTTGAGCATCGGCGTCCCATACTTCGGCGCGCCGAACGCGTGAAGTCGAGAATCGTACAGGGCCGCGTGGAGCCAGGGCTCTACTTGAAGAGCGCTGCCGTGTCGCCGCCGGAGAGGTCGCCGACGATCATCTGGCCGCCGGGGGCGGGGTAGTAGAACCCGGTGAAGACGCACATCTCGTTGGTATCGGCGGATTCACCGAAGGTGAGATTGGCCGAGGTCTCGTTGTCGTAGTCGCACTTCCAGGTGATCTTGGAGCCGTCGGGGATGGAGAGGGCCGGCACGTACGCCTTCACCGGGGGCTCGCTCCAGGTATCGGCGTGATAAAGCATTGTGCCGTCGTCGAGCGTCGCCTCGAACTGAACTCCGCGCCGATGCATGTGGCTCTGCGCGCTGATGAGCTGCACGCCGGACACGGTCGCGGGCAGCTTCATCGTGCCACCTCCGGTACCCGCACCGGGTGGAACGTCCAGCGTGCTGTCGTTCAGGTAGATCTGCGCGGCCGTGGTCTCAACCTGGTCCGCTCCGACGTAGTCGAGCGCGACCTTGACCTCAGCGTGAATGGTGTCCGACGTGAGATTGAAATAGTGCGCGTTCAGCCGGATGCCTTCGGTCGCGGCCAGGAACGCACCGACACCCTCCGGAAAGGTCGTCTTGGCGACGGGGGTCTGCGCCGCGTGAATGGTCGCGTGGAACTCGAGACCGGAGCAGTCCTCGAGGGCGCCATCGGCATTGTCGTCGATGCGAAACACCGCGAGGTGATGCGAGCCCTTCGACATGATGGACTGGGTCTGGAGCATCGCCACGTCGCTACCGAAGGGGTTCTGGAAATTCTGACATTTGTAGATCTCGCCGCCGGGCTCGAGATCGAAGGAGTCCAATGTGAGCTCGACACGCTTGGCCGACTTGGGCGCGGCGGCGAACGCCTCACTCGTGCTGGCGGGCTTCATCGAAGTCGACGGAGAAGGCGTGTTGCTCGTCCCCTGATCGCTGCCGCATGCACTTGGAACGACGAGCAATGAACCGAGGACGGCGAGCTTGCTGAAGGCGTTCATGGAATGCTCCCCTTCGTTGACGGACCCCCCTCCAGTTACCACGGGCTCCGTGGGAAAGCGACGCGCCGCCGCGCCGGCCCCGCACGGCCGCTCGGAGCAATGACCACGACACGCGGCAAGTGGCCGTCCTATGCGCTCTTCAGCTCACGCAGGAGCTCCTGCGCCTCGCGGTGGCTCGGATTTTCACCGACTGCCTTGGACGCCATGAGACGCGCCTTGCGAATGTCCCCCTCGGCCTGGGCGATCCGGCTCATGTGGTAGTAGGCGACGGCCTTCGACTCCGCGCTGGCGCCCTCCGTCCCGCCGGGTTGCCGCAGCTTCATCATGGTCACGGCGCGGAGCGCCTTCGAGGCGGTCTCCTTGTCGTCGATGTCGAGCGCCAGGTGAGCGAGCCGCATCGCGAGGTCACCGTTACGCATGTCGAGCTCGAAGGCCCGCGCCAGCGCGTCGAGCGCCTTCGAGAGGTCTCCAGACTCGAGGTGGATGTTCGACATCTCGCCGTGGACGAGCGAAAGCTCGCGGTAACGTCGGCCGCGGTGCACGGTGAGGACCTCCTCCAATGACGCCATCGCCTCCTGCGGCCTGCCGGTGGACGCGAGCGCGCGCGAGTGGAGCACAGCGCCGAGGATGTTCTCGGGGCTCTCCTGACGGACGTCCTCGAGGACCGCGATGGCCTTGCTCGACTCACCCCGCTCGAGGAGCAGCTCGGCCGCTCGCGTGAGCAGCGACGCTCGTGCGGCCTTGTCGCTCTGGCCGCGCGCCTCCCGCACGAGGAGATCCGCGAGCTCCCGGCTCGCCCCCGTCCGCTCGTAGATCTGCCGCAGGCGCGCCCGGAGCTCGGCGTTCTCGGGCAGGGAGACCAGCGCGCGCTCGAGCCCGCCGCGCGCGTCCGCGAGCCTGTCGCTCTGCTCGCAGGCGTCGGCGAGATTCATCGCGGCCCCGACGAGCGCCTCGCCCTCCTCGAGCGGGATGAGGCGTCGATATGTCGCCGCCGTCTCGTCCCAGCGCGCTTCCGCCGCGCAGATGGAGGCGAGCTTCCGGAGCGCGTCGCGGTGGCGCGGGTGCTCCTTCAGGAGCGCGCCCAGACGTTCGCGGGCCGTCGCCGTCTCGCCGACGCTCTCGAGCACGTCCACCAGCTCGAGCGTGAAGTCTGCAGCGACGTCGCCCTGGGACGCGGCCACGGCGGTGCCCAGCGCGGCGAGTAGCTCCTCCGGGCGTGCTCCGGCCATGTGAGCCGCGCGGAAGGCATCGATGGCGGCGCCCGGCGCTCCGAGCAGCACGAAGAGGCGTGCCCGCTCCAGGTGGAGCTCCGGCTGATCGGTGTCGTCGCCATAGGCCGACAGTGCCTCCACTGCTCGCTCGGGCTGGGCGCCACGCTCGAACGCCTCCGCCGCACGCAGGAGGAGCAAGAGATCGCGTGGCTCGGCCTGGAACGCACTGAAGAGAACCTCCGCGGCGCGACCCCACTCGCCGCGCTCCGCATAACGAGTCACCAGGGGCTCCCTGACCGATCCGTCCAGTGGGCTTGCCGCTGCCGCGATCTCGAGGGCGCTCTCGAGCGCCCGGGGATCGCCTGCCGCCGTTCTGAGCGCCACCAGCCGGGTCGCCAGCGACGCGACACGGCCCGGCTCCTCCACCGGGATGAGCCGCTCGATCGCGTCGCCGAGCCCAGCCTCTCTCGACGGCGCATCGAGCAGCCGGACGACGGCCCTGAGCGCGTCGAGGCAGCCGGGGTTCCAGTCGAGCACGTTCTCGTAGACCTCGAGCGCGCCGTCTTCTCGCCCGCCCCGCTCGAGGAGCGCGCCGAGCTTCAACGAGAGCGTCTCGACGGCGGCCGGGTCGCCGGTGGACCGAGCTCGCTCGAGCTGATTCCGGACGAGCTCGTCGAGCTCGCCCAGGCGCCCCTGACGCTCGAGCAGAGTCGCCAGGAGCTCAGCCGCGGCGGCCATCGTCGGATCCTCCACCACGACGCGCTCGAGCAGACCGATGGCCTCATCGGTCCGCGCGGGCTCCTCTAGCATGAGCGTCGCTTCCTCGAGACGAAGACGGCTGCGGTCCTTCGCGCTCTCGACGAGCGGCGCCGTCGCGCCGATGAGAGCGATGATGCGCGCGCGATCGCCCCGGCGGCGGTACAGATCGAGCAGCGGCTCCCAGGCGGCGCGATCCGCCGGATCGTCGGCGAGAGCGCGCTCGTAGAGCCGCACTGCGCGCTCCAGGTCCGACAGGTGGACCACCGCGAGGCCGGCCGCCTCGATCGACAGTGCTCGCGCGTGCTTGCCCTCTGCGAGAGACGCGGCCCGTTCGAGGAGCTCGGCGGCGCGCTCGAAGCGTCCATCTCCGGCCAGCACGCGAGAAAGCTCCTCGAAGAGCCACGCACGGTCCGCGGCGTCGTACGACTCCGCGGCTGTCTCCGCCGCGGACTCCAGCAGCCCGACGCGGGCCGCTTCGTCGCCGAGCTCGCGGGAGAGCGAGACGGCTTCCCGTAGCCCGCTCGGCCCGAGAGAGCCGGCCTTCGCCTCGAGCACGGCAACGTCGACGAAGGCACGTTCACGCCCGGGCTCGCGAGCGATGCGCTCGAGCAACCTGAGGACGCCGCGATGCCCCGAGCCGGCGACGGATGGCTCGTAGAGGAGCTCCCACGCCCGGCTCGAGTCGGCGCCCGCGTCGAGCGCACGCTCCACGAGCACCACTGCGTCGTCGCGTCGCGAAGGGTCCACCAGACGGAGCCGCGCGAGCCTCAGGACTGGCTCCACGTCGATGGGACCGTCGGAGCAGAGCAGCGCCTCGACCCGACGTTCGAGCGCACTTGCTTCGCCGCTCTCGTCGCCGAGCCATTCGTACACCCCGGCGAGCGCAGCCCAGGCTCCGGCGTCGTGCACACCGCACGCCAGTAGATCGCGATGGATGTGCTCGGCCTCCTTCTCTATCCGGGTCCCCTCGGGTCGTCGGGTCTCCTCGGAGGTTTGCTCCGCATGCAAGCGCACCAGGTCTGAAAGCGCACGCGCCGCCGCGGCCGGATCGGGAGCGGTGCGGACGCGGCTCTCCACGGCGCGCGCCAGCAGGTCGAAGCGGCCCGCTTTCCGGAGGGCGCGCTCGAGCGCCGAGGCTTCGCCCGGACCGTCGAGCGCCGCCTCGAAGGCCGATTCGACGAGCTCCGCGGAGCGCTCCGGGTTACCCTGCAAGGCGGCAATGTCGCTCAGATCCAGGTAGATCTCCGTGCGCGCGGGGGCGGGGCCGTGCTCGCCGTCGGGCTTCCGGAGGACCAGTAGGAGTGCGCGATAGGTGCTCTCGGCGCGCGCGAGCTTCCCTTCCGCGAGCGCGACGCGGGCAAGCTCGTGGAGGATGGCAGGGTGCGCCGGATTGATCTTCGCACCGAGTTCGAGCTCGGTGAGAGCCTCGCCCCGGCTTCCCCGCGTCAGCGAGACGCGCGCGAGGTAGAGGTGCACGAGCGCGCGATCCTTTGGACGCCGGTGTCCGTACCGTTCGATCTGTGCGCGGAGGACGGCCGCCGCAGCGTCGTACTGCCCCGAGGCGCGCAGGGCATCACTCAGCGACAGCCGCAGGGCGGGCTCCTCCGGGTCGATCTCCACCGCGCGCTCGAGGAGCGGCACGGCAGACGCGGGGTCGCCGCGCTCCGAGGAATGCAGCGAAGCCGCCTCGCAGAGAAGGGCGAGACGCGACCGGTCGTCGGCGGCGCGCTCCGCCTCCGCCACGAGGAGCTCGGCGAGCCGCGTCCACTCTGCGTGCGCCCGGTAGAGCTCCGAGAGGCGGCGTCGCACCTCCGAAGCGTCCATCGCAGTGGTCGCTGCGTACTCGAGGCGCGCCTGCGCGCGCTCCCATTCTCCGAGCGCCAGGTACGAGTCGGCGAGCCGGAGGACGCGTCCGGCGAGCTCTTCCCGGCTCGACTGAGCCGACAGCCATTCGAGGGCCGTCGCGGCGGCGCGCCAGCTCTTCTGCTCGGAGTAGATGCGTGCGAGCGCCTCCAGCGACGCCTCGCCTCCGATCGCGGCGCCTTGGCGGTAAGCCGCGATCGCCCGATCGACGTCCCCTAGCTCCGACTCCCAGATCGTGCCGGCACGCGCCCACAGCAGGGCTGCGGACGGACGATCGGCCGCCTCGGTGCGACAGCGAGCTTGCCGCTCCCAGAGCAGCGCAAGATCCGCCCGCCGTCCAGCCTCCGAGAGCAGCCGGGCGAAGCGCGTGACCGACGCGCTCGCCACCTCGTCGGCAGGGTCCTCGTCGAACAGCTGCTCGAGGATGCGGATCGCCCGCTCGGGCTGCTCGAGCCTGTCCGAGCTCGTCCACGCGGCGTCGCGCAGGTAACGGCGCCGCTCTGCGCGGTCGAAGGGCAAGGACGCGGCGTGAAGCTCGGTCTCGACGACGCGCAGGGCCTCGCCGCCCTCGAGGTACCTTCGCACCAGGGTCTCGACGGCTGCGCTCGCGGCGCGCACGATGTCGGGCCGCTTCATGGCGTCCCTGGCGGGCCACGCCGCCACGGCTAGCTCGAGCAGCCTCGACGCGACGGTTATCGCGATGCTTCTCTCGGCCAGCACCTCCAGCACCGTGGCGGTTCGCTCGAAGTCGCTCGCGCGGGCGTAGGCCTCGACGGCGGCGATGGGCTTCGCCGTGCGGTCGCGGTGCAGGTCACCGAGCATGCGGAAGAGCTCGCCGCGCCGGGGCAGGGCGGCGCGCTCGGCGGCCTGCTCGACCATCGTCGCGAGCTCGTCCCAGCGCGCGGTCGACTCGAAGAGCCCGGTCAGCGCCGCGAAGCTCTCCTCGTCGGCGCCGAAGTCCTCGCGAATCCGGAACCACGTGTCGACGGCCGCGCCCGGATCGCCGAGCTTCTCTGCGAAGAGACGTGCGATGCGCACCCGGTCGGCGCGCGAGAGGGGGGCCGGCACGAGCCGCGCGCGGGCGGCCAGCACTTCCACGAGCTCCGCGTGGCGCCCGGTGCTCTCGAAGACGTGCTCGAGGCCGTTCAGTGCGTCGAGATCCGTCGGGTCTTCGGCCACGCGAGCCCGGTAGGCCCGCGCAGAGCGCTCCGCGTCGGTGAGCTCCTCGAACGCGATCCGGCCAACCGCGCCGAGGGCAGCCTTCTTCGCCTCCCGGTCCGGCTCGAGCAGCACAATGCGCTCGAGGACGTCGCATCGCTCACGCGCAAGGCCGAGCGCGGCAAGGACCTGCTCGAGCGCGCGCGCGACGGCGAGCTCGGCCGCGGCGTCGCCACGACACGCGGCGAGTGCCCGGTAGTACGCATTCTTCGCGGGCTCGAGCTGGCCGATATCGGTGAAGACGCGCCCTGCCTCGCGGAGCAGCGAGATCGCCACCGTGCCGTCGGCTTCTTCCGCGATGCCAGCGAGGTGAACGGCCCTGCGCTCCTCCGCGCCGAGGCGCGCGGCGAGCGCGCCGAGCCGTTCGCGATGCCTCGCGTCCGACGGCGCGAGCCGCACAAGCGTCAGCGCATGTTCGAAGGCCCTCGCCGGGTCATCGAGCCGCTCGAGGTGGAGCGCGACGAGCTCGTCGTACAACACGATGCGGTCGTTCCGCGACGCGGCGAGCTCGGCCGCGGCCTCGAGCGTGCGAGCGAGGCCCCGGTCGTCGGACGTGGCTCTAAAACGCGCATCGAGCAGCCGGACGGCGTCGTGCCGGACGTCGCGCGGGGGCTTTCTCCGCGACTTCTTCGGGCTCGACGGCGGAGGCGAGGAGGGCAGCCGCACGAGCCGTTCGAGCAGGTCGTACGTCTCCGGATGTTCTGCCTCGTCGCCCAGCGCTCTCTCGATGAAGTCGTATGCGACCCGAGCGTCTCCCAGATCGAGCCACAGGCTCGAGAGCCGCCGCTCGATGCGAGCGAGCTCGCGACCCGACAGCGAATCGAGACGCTTTTCGAGCAGCGCGATGAGCTCCTTCGTGCGGCCCGTCCGCTCGTAGAGCCGCTCCAGCATCGATTCGATGCGCGACTCGGGCCTGTGAGCGAAGAGCCGCTCCAGGTAACCCGTGGCGCGCGCAGGGTCGTTCGCGAGATCCTTCGCGGCGAGCGCCGCCTCGTCCAGGAGGTCCACGAGCTCGCGCTCGTCCACCGCACCCTCGATCGCGCGATCGTAGAGAGCGAACAGGTCTTCCCAGCGTGCATCCGCGTTGTAGGAGAGCTTGATGCGGTCGAGCGCCCAGCGGGCGCGAGGGCTGATCGACAGCACGCGCTCGAGCAATCGCTCCACGGTGGCGGGCTCGTCGAACCACTCCTCGTGGAACTCGACGATGCGGCGGCCGATCGCCTCGCCGAGAGCGGCGCCGAGCGGCTGTTCCAGGACGCGCGCGTAGGCGTTCGCAACGCTGCGCGGATCGCCGACGCGGCGAGCGAATCGTTCGGCGGCGTCCCAGAGTCCCTCGCGATCCGGAAGCTCCTCGGCGGCAGCGACCGCCCTCGCGAGCGCCCGCGGCGGGTCCGACGCGAGGAGCTCGACGAGGCGCTCGTGCCAGCGGACGCGCGCCTCGACGAGGCCTTCTGCGCCCCGCGTCTCGTCGAGCAGCGATTCGAGGAGTGTGCGGCCCCCTTCCCCTTCGGCTGCGCTCGCGGCGCCCTCGAGCAGCAGCGCGAAATCCCGACTTCCAGGTTGCGCGTGCAGCGCCGCCCGCGCAATGCGAATCGCGGCTTCGTGATCCGGCGAGCGCGCGAGCGCCCGCTGGAGCAGCGGCAATGCCTCGTCCAGCCGACCCAGGTGCTCGACGAGCAGCGCGGCGATCTTGATGTCGACGTCCGTCGTCTCCTCGCTTCCCAGCCGCTCGCGCAGTCGTTCGAGCGCCAGGAGCACGCGCTCGACGTTTCCCGCGGAGGTCTCGAGCCGCACCAGGGCGCGCAGCGCCTCGACGTGCGAAGGCTCGATCTCGAGAGCCGCCTCGTACGCGCGCGCCGCGCGCTCGGGGTCGTGAAGCAGCCGCTCCTCGGCTTCTGCCCATTCCACGAGCACCGGCGCCCTGTCGACGGCGTGCTCGGCCCGCCACTGGAAGAGCCACCTTCGCTCGGACGCCGGCGCGACGTCGAGGCCCTCGGCCTCGACGAAGCTGCGGAACGCCTCGACGTCCGCGGGGTCGCCGAACGTCTCGACGAGGCCCCGGAATGCCGCGGCCGCGCCCCGGCGTGTCGCCACCGACGAGGCGAGCGCACGTGCCGACAGGGCCATCAAGTCGTGGCGACGCCGCTCCACGTCTGGCGCGCCGCTCTGCAAGGCCCGAGCGACCATCGCGACGAGCCGCTCCACTGCATGCGCCTTCGATGCCGCTTCCTCGAGCGCGAGCAGGGCGTCGACTGCTTCGTTCGCAGCGTCACCGCGGATCAGGACGCCGAAGACGAGCTCCGCACGCCCGAAGTCCGCGGCGGCGGCGTAGGCGTCGAGGAGGTGGCGCGCTGCCTCGCGGTCCTCCGGCTCGAAGGCGAGCAACCGCTCGTAGAGCCGGGTGGCCGTGGAACGCTCCTCCGGGGCGGTACTGGCGGCCCGCGCGGCGCGTCGAAAGGAATCCACCGCCGCGGCGGGATCGCGTCCCGCCTGGACGTCGCCGAGACGCTCGAGGGCGCGGATTCGCTCGCGTTCGTTCGGGGCGCGCTCGACCCGGTGTTCGAGGACTTCCACGAGGACCTGATCGTCGAGGGCAGTGGCCAGCGCTTCCACCTCCGCGAAAGCGTCGTCGGGCAGCTCGTCCGACGAGAGAAGCGCCCGGTAGTGCGCGAGCGCATCGAGGCGCAAACCGAGCTTCGCCTCCGCGCGTGCCAGCCGCAGCGTGAGCGGCGCGCGACGCTCACCCGTGACAAGGGGCGCCGCACGTCGCAGCTCTGCAACCATGGCCTTCGCGTCTCCCAGCGCTTCGAGGCTCTCGACCAGCGCGTCGTGCACGGCCAGGTCGTCGGGCGAGAGCTTCACGAGCTCGAGCAGCGTGAGGACGGCGCCGGCGGCGTCGCCCAGGTCGCGCCGCTGGATGCGTCCGATGGCGTGCAGGAGCTCGCGGCGTCGGGCGTCGTCCTCCGCCCGCGGCAGGGCCGCGCGATACAGCGCGACGCGCTCCTCGGGGCTTCCCTGCTCGGCGAGCAGCTCGTCGATGCGCCGGAGCAGGTCGGGCGACGACGGCTCGAACGAGAGGAGCGCTCGATACGTCTCGATGCCGCGTGCGACGTCACCGGCCGCGACCTGCGACTCGGCTGCCTCGCGCATGAGCTCCGCGGCCACTCCGCGGTCGATGGGCACGCCGTGCACCGCTTCATCGAGGAGCTCCGCGCGCCGTGCGGGGTTGCCAGCGCGGGCAGCCGCAGCGCGAAAGCGCTCGAGCCACCAGGGGACTTCCGAAAGCTTGCCGTGCGCGGCCTCGGTGAGGCCGTGCCCGGCGATGTCGAGGAGCCGGTTCGGCTCGAAACCGTGCTGCTCGGCGATGGAGTACGCCTCGTCCATGTCGGCAAGCCGGCTTGCCGGATCTGGCGCGAGGGCGGCGCGGGTCTGGAGGGCGCGCACCACGCCCGCGTGATTGCCCTCCGCGCGGTACAGCGGTTCGAGCAGCGAGAGCGCTTCGAGCCGGTGAGCACCTTCGGACAGCATCTTCTCCGCGACGCGACGGGCAGACGGTTCCTTCGCGTCACTGGCGAGCGCGGCGCGCAGCGCATCCAGCGCCCCCGCCGGATCCTTCGCCTCCTCGAGCCGCACCTTCGCGAGGCGTGCGAGCACGGGCGCGCGCTCCGGGGGCGGCGTATGTTCCGCGAGCAACGACAGCACCGCGACGAGTTCGCCGTAGTCGCGCTGCTGCTCAAGCAACGCGGCGAGTCGCGCAAGCGCTTCGCGCGAAGGCCCGAACTCCCCGAGGACGTCACGGAACGCCTCGATCGCGCGGGGTCGATCGGGCGCGCGTGCGGCGCGGAGCTCGGCGGCACGGAATGCGAAGGCGCGTGCCTTGTCGCGATCCTCGGCCCGCGCGGCTCGCTGCATCAGGACGTCGGCCAGGCCGGCGTCGTCGGCCGTCGTGCCGTACAGCACCTCGAGTCGATCGAGCGCTTCCTCCGCCCTCGGTGAGAGAGCGAGCGCGCGCCACGCGGTGATGGCGAGCGCCGGGTCGTTCACCGGCCCCTGACAGAGCTCGGCGAGGCGCCTGGCGGCTGCGATGCGCGTCGGCAGATCGGGCTCCCGCCGGATGACGCCGTCGAGGGCTCGCGCGAGCGCCTTCGGCTCGGCGCCGTCCTGGTAGAGGTCGACGAGCCGCGTCGAGATGGCGAGCCGACGCGCGTCCCCCAGAACCTGCGCTTCCGAGAACGGCTCCAGCACGGCGCGCGCCCTGCGCACGTCGCCCTGCTTCGCGTAGAGGCTCGCGATGTCGAGCGCCACCGCCGCTCGAACGTCGAGATCCTTCGCGCTGTTGACTGCGCGCGAGAGGAGCTTGGCGGCTTCCACCTCGCGGTGAAACGTGGTGCTCACCTCGATGTAACGGCGGCGCAGGTCGGCGTCGGACGGGTCGCGCGCAACGAGCGGCTCGAGCAACTCGAGCGCTCCCGCCGGATCACCGAGGACGTCCTGGCGCAGGAGCGCGAGGCGATGATGAATCTCTGCGAGACGCGGCGGGCGGGCGAGCTTGAGCTCGAGAGAGAGCGTGCTCGCCTCGTCCTCGAGCCGTCCGAGACGGCGGTACGCGTCGGAGAGCAGCGGCGCGACGCGCGGCGCCGAGGGCCGGTGATCCACGAGCGCCTCGGCGGCCTGCAGCGCGGCGGGATCGATCGGCTCACGAGCGAGGAGCGCCTCGACGTGCGGCACGGCCTTGTTGGGATCGCGGAGCTCGCCACGATAGAGCACGATGAGCCGTAGACGCTGGTCGTCGGACGCGGGCTCGCCTCCACGCCGCGTGACCGCCTGCTCGAGCAGGTCGGCGAGGTCGCGGAAGCGCCGGTTCGAAGCAAACAGGCGCTCGAGCGTCTCGAAGGAAGACCGATCCTCGGGATCCAGATCGACGATGCGAAGGTGCGCACGCACGACGTCCTCCGCCGTCCCGGAGTACGCGTCGAAGAGCTCCACCGCGGCGCGAAGGAGCCGCATCTCTTCCTTCGGAACCTTGGCGCGCGCCGCGGCGTCGGCGTAGAGCTTCGCGAGGCGTCCCCCCTCCTGTGCGCTCGCGAGCAACGTCTCGAGCTGGTCGAAGATCTGCGCGTCGTCCGGGGCGAGCTGCCCGGCGCGCTCGGCGTAGGCGAGCGCCGAGTCGAGATCGGAGGCGATGTCGCCGAAGAAGCGCGAGGCCGCGAGCAGCAGCTCCGCTTGCTTCGGCTTCGGGAGAAGACGGATGCGGCCCTCCTTCGCCACACGCTCGTACGCCGTGGCGAGACTCTGCACACGGCCCTGGGCGAGCGCGGCGTCGTGGAGTCGCGCGAACCACTCGCGCATCGGCTCGCCCGCGCTGAGACCGGACAGCAGCGCGTCGAGCACCTTCCCCTCGTCGTCGAGGGGCCGGTCGAGCAGCGCGGCCACCGATTCCGAGCGGAGCGCACGCAGACTGGGCCGGATGCTCGGACGCTCGCCTGCGGGAGGGTCAGCCATGCTCTACATTCGACCCGCTGCGCCGCGGCCGGAGCGCAGGCCGAGTACTCCAACTTATAGCGAAACACGGCGGAAGCCGTGCCGGAAAACCCGGGTTCGGAGAAGGGAGCGGAACGACAGGCGTTTACTATCCGTATGAACAGGAAAATCGGCTTGGTGGCCCTTTCGCGAGCCACGGCGCGGTGCCATGTTGCGACCATCATGAGCCAGCCATTCGACGTCCGTTATTCGGGCACCGCTCGCGAGGGCCTCGTCGACCGACGCGCCCGGTTCATCGTCCGGACCTATAACCACCTGTTCGGGGCCATCGTCGCCTTCGCCGGGATCGAGTTCGCCCTGTTCAGCACGGGCGCGGCCGAATCCATCGTCAGGGTGATGTTCGGGCTCAACTGGCTCCTCATCCTGGGCGCCTTCATGGGCGTGAGCTGGCTGTCGAGCCACTACGCCAACACGGCCACGACGAAGGGCGCTCAGTACGCCGGCCTGGCGGGTTACGTCGTCGCGGAGTCGATCATCTTCGTCCCGCTCCTCTACGTTGCCAACCGGTTCGCTCCCGGGACGATCCAGAGCGCCGGCATCGTCACCATGCTCGGCTTCGGAGGCCTCAGCGCCGTTGCGTTCGTGACGCGGAAGGATTTCTCGTTCCTCCGCGGTTTCCTGCTCTACGGCGGGATCCTCTCGCTCGTCCTGATCGCCGCCGGCGTGCTGTTCGGGTTCCAGCTGGGCACGTTCTTCTCGGTCGGGATGGTCGCCTTCGCCGGCGCCGCCATCCTTTACGACACGTCGAACGTCATCCACCATTTCCCCGAGGATCGCTACGTCGGCGCAGCGTTGCAGCTCTTCTCGTCGGTTGCGCTCATGTTCTGGTATGTGCTGCGGCTCCTGATGAGCATGCAGAACTCGCGGAACTAACGCTCAGGTCTCGTCCTTCTCCTCGATCGATCGCAGCGCCTCGCGGCCGAGCTTTCCCTTCTCGGTGAGTGTCTCGATCCAGGCGTCCTTGTACGGACGGAGTACGCGGACGATGGCCTGCGCGATGGCGAGGTTCCTGTACCACTTCGCGTCCGCGGGCACGATGTGCCAGGGCGCGAGCTGGGTCGAGCAGCGCCGGAACACCTCCTCGTACGCTTCGGTGTACTCGTTCCAGCAGCGCCGCTCCTTCCAGTCCTCCGGGTTCAGCTTCCAGGCTTTCGCCGGATCCTTCTCGCGAGCGAGGAGGCGCTCACGCTGCTCCTCCTTCGAGACGTGAAGGAAGAACTTGAGCACGATGCACCCTTCCTGGACCAGCATCGTCTCGAAATCGACGATGTGCTCGTAGCGCGCGCGCCACACGGACTCCTTCACCAGGTCGTGCACGCGCACCACCAGGACGTCCTCGTAGTGCGAGCGGTTGAAGATGGAAAACTCGCCCTTTCGCGGCGTATGGCGATGCACCCGCCACAGAAAATCGTGCTGGCTCTCCTCTTCCGTCGGCTTCCCGAAGCTCACGACCTGCACGCCGCGCGGGTTGAGTGACCCGACCGCGCGCTTGATTGCCCCGTCCTTGCCGGCGGTATCGCGTCCCTGGAGCACGACGAGCACACCGTGCTTCCGGGCGCCCCACATGAGCTCCTGCAGCTCGCCGAGCTCTTCCTCCAGCTCGGCGAGTTCTTCGTTCGCCTTGTCCCGCTCGAGCTGCTTCGGCGGCCGTGTCGAGATCTCGTCCAGCGAGATCCGTTTCTCTTCCTCGATGCGGATGGCGTGCATCTGCATTCCTCGCCGGTCGCGAGCGGCCTCTCGCTACCCGCCCGAGGTCTTCGGGAACGGTTCGCGCGTCGCGCCGGCGATGTTCGATTCGTCGGTCCCGTGCGCGAACTCCTCGGCCGCAGCCGTCTCGACGAAGGGGCCGCCTGCCTCCTCCTCGGCGTTCTCGTCGAGCGCGTCGGGCAGCGTGTCCTCACCGCTGGTCATGTTCGACACGGCGCCCTCGCCGAGCTCCTCCGCGATCGCCTCGTGGGACCTGTGGCCACGGACGAACCCTCTGTCCTCGTCGCTCTGGTGACCCTCGCGCGACAACTCGAGTAGCCGTGCGGCGTGGGCCGGGTCGACGTGCCCCGAGCCGTCGATGCGCCGCGCCGTCGCGGGCTTCCCGACCGGCTTCGCCGAGGTGGGTCGCTTTGGGTCTTTCTTCGCCTTGCTCATGATGGCCTCCTACGGCTTCTACGGCGCGTAAGGCTGCCCGGGGGGAGCTGCCAGCGCCATGCGGGAAATGACCTGCGAAAAGCGTGCCTTGAGGCACGCGGCCTCAGGGCGACTCGGTGCGACGGGCACATTTCCCGCGCAGTGGTCTCTCAAGCCTGATCGAGCACCATGTTCGCGACGGCGGCGAGCGGCTCACCCCAGGGAGGCCGCATCATCTCCCACGCATTCACTGCACCCCTCCGGAAGATTGCGCGCGCGTGGGAGAAGGTCTGGAACCCCTCGTAACCGTGATGGCAGCCCATGCCGCTCGCGCCGATCCCCCCGAAGGGCAAGGACGGGAGGGACGCGTGTGTCGCGATTGCGTTGACCGAAGCTCCACCGGACGTGGTCCGGGCGAGCACATCGTCCGCGGCGCTCGCGTCATCGGTGAACACGTACAATGCGAGCGGGCGGTCGCGCTGGTTCACGTACGCGATAGCGTCGTCGACGCCGCGGTACGACACGATCGGCAGGATGGGGCCGAAGATCTCCTCGCGCATCAGCGCGAGGTCGTCGGGCGGATCGATGACCAGCGTGATGGGGATGGTGCGCCTCGCGCGGCTGGGGCGCTCGCCGCCGAGGGAGATCACGCGCGCGCCCCGCTCGGTCGCTTCCGAAAGGTAGCCGACGAGGCGCTCGTAGTGGCGTTCATTGATGATCCCGGTGGCCGAGCCATCGACGAAGGCCGGAAACATGCGCGCGAAGAGGTTCGTGAGGGTGGCGATCACCGACTCGAGCGCCGACTCCGGACAGAGCACGTAGTCGGTGTTGATGCACACCTGACCGCTCTTCACTGCCTTGATCGAGAGGATCTCCGCGCATGTGTCCTCGTTCGCGCGATCGGGCAGGATGAGCGCCGGGCACTTGCCTCCGAGCTCGAGCGTGACCGGCGTCAAGTTCTTCGCCGCTGCGGCCATCACCATGCGGCCCACCGCGGGGTTGCCGGTGTACATCAGGTGATCCCACGGCACCTCGGCGAAGCTCCGCGCGAGCTCGACGTCGCCGCACACGACCGTCACGAGGTCGGGCTCGAAGCACTCCGCGACCGCGCGCTGCACGAGCTCCGCGCAGTGAGGAGCACACTCTGATGGCTTGATGATGGCGCGATTGCCGGCAGCCAGGATGTCCACGAGGGGCCCGAGCGAGATGTCGATGGGGAAGTTCCACGGCGCCATGTTCCCGACGACGCCCTTCGGCTGATGGAGGACGTACGCCCGCGCATCACCGAGCAGCGGATCGACCTCGCGCGTGACGGGCTGCATCCAGGACTCGAGCCGCTCGGAGGTGAACCGGATCCGCGCGAGGACCCCGCCGAGCTCCCAGAGCAGACCGATGCTCGGATCGTGGCTGTCGAAGTCGGCGGCGAGGGCGGCGGGGACCTTGTCGCGCACGAAGGCGCATGCGGCGCGGAGCGACGTGAGGCGCTTCCTGCGCTCGTCGACTACGGGATACCGGTCTCTCGCGAAGGCCGTTCGCTGTGCGACAAAACGGGAGCGTAGCTCGTCGGCTGCGGAGGACATGAGCCGCACGGTACTACGCGGTCACCGCGTTTTCAGGACCGGGCCGTATCAGAGGAGCGCCACGTCGAGCTCGAGAAGATCGCCGCCGAGGGCGCCGTCGCCGGAGGTCGGAGGCTGGACGAAACCCGCACCCAGGATACGCGTCCCGGGGACCGCACACTTCTCTTCCATGGTGCGAGCCGCGTTCACGGCCCGACTGGCCGCTTCTTCGCGGGGACCAGCGACCGCCGCGTCGGCGTGCGTCACGAAGGCGCCAACCCGGTAACTCAGTGAACCCGCGGAGCTCATCGCACGGATGATGGTGCAGAGTGCATTCTTTCCAGGGTCCGTGATTTCCACTCCCTGGATGCGGACGAGGCCGGCTGGGATCAGCACCGCCGTACCCCCCTCCGGTCGCGCCGCCACGGTCAGATGCGACTTCGCATAGGGAGCGAGCTTCGACGTGAGCAGCTCGCGAAGCTTGCCGTCTCGTTCCCGGTCGGCGCGTTGACGCGCTTCTTGTTGCCCCTGGGCGGCCTGCAGTTTTTCACGATCGGCCTCGGCGGAGGCCAGATCCGTCTTCAGGCGCTTCAGGTCTGCGTCGTCGGCATCCGCTTTTTTCTGCAGTGCGGCGTACTGCTCGGTCAGGGCTTTGTGCGCCCTGTGAAGCGGCAGGTAGTAGGCCGCTCCCGCCGTCAGGGTGCCGACCATGAAGAAGCCGAGCACCCATCGAAATGTCCCAGACCAGAATCCGCTCCCGCTCGATCGAGCAAGCACGTCGTCGTCCAGGGCACTTTCCCATCCTTGCCTTGCCATCGATGCGGGCCTCCGGGGGCGAGTATACGGTCGGCCGTGGCGATCCACACCGCCTCCCGTTTCACGGTGAGCACATGAGCGGAGAAGTCGAACCGTTGAAATAAGTGAACCGACGGGACGAGGCCGCACCCGACCGTTGCAGCCGCGAGATAAATTTCTTCCAGCTGCGCCGGGGCGATCTTTCGATATGATTCTCGACCTGGGCTAATTAGCCCCACTCGACCAGTCGGCTCACTCCGCGCGAGCGCGCGGGGTAACGTCGGCTACGTATCGGAGGGTCCATCGATGACATCTCTTCAGCCGTACATGGATTGGGAGGCGAACGGCCCGTCCTACCTCACGGACATCGACGTGGAGGAAGAAGCTCCGAGTACGGCAGACGAGATCTGGCACGTTGCCGTTTCCTGGGACGACATCAAGACGATGACGCTCGATCAGCTCGACGACGCGTTTCGTCTCGACGTCGTCGCCGCTGACACGCCCGTCTGGAAAGAAGGCATGGACGGCTGGCAGCCGCTCTCCGTCGTCGCCGGCATGGAAGCGGAGAGCGAAGGTGAGGAGAGCGACGACAGCGACGATGAGCTGACCGTGATGCGGCCGTTTCCCGTTCCGGTCCAGCAGAAGCGCGCCGCGCCACCGCGCGCGCCGAGCCCTCCGCCGCGTGCACCGAGCCCGCCGTCGCGCGCGCCCAGTCCCCCTGCGCGCAGTGCCTCCCGGGCGCCCACAGCGCCACCGGCACCGCGTGCTCCGTCGCGCGCGCCCGCAGCAACGCGGCCTCCGAGTCCTGCCGCTGAGCCTCCGGTGACTCTGCGCAACGCATCGCCGCGCGCGACCTCGCCTTTGAAGGCAGTTCCGCCGGTCCCCGTGAAGACGCAGCCGCGCATGCGGGCCGCGCAGCCTCCACCTGCCGCTCAGCAGTTCGCCGCGGCGTCCTACCCTGCCGCGCAACCTTTTGCCGGGTACCCCGCCGCGCAGCCGTTCCCGCAGCAGTCGTATCCGCAGCAGTCGTATCCGCAGCAGTCGTATCCGCAGCAGTCGTATCCGCAACAGTCGTTCCCGCAAGCGCGGCCCTCGAATCCGGCGTCGCTCGCGCCGAATGCGGATCTCGGCTTCGCGCGCAGCATGGCACCGCCGAAGGCGTACTCGCGCCCGAGGCCGCGCAAGAAGAGCGGCAGTGGTGCGGCGTACTTCTTCCTCCCGCTTGCGTTGTTCGGTGGCCTCTTCGCGGCGTACCGCAACGACCTCCTCCTGGACGCTGCAAAGGCGCTGCACCAGGAAGAGCGCTACCTCCAGGTGGAGCGAGCACTGGTCGGCGTACCGGGGTTCGGAACGCCACGCTCGGTCGCTGCCTCGGGGTTGACGGGCGACGCGCCTGCCGACGAGCACGCGACTGAATCACCGTCGACGACCGAGCGCGCACACGACGACGGCCTGCACTCGACGACCCTCGATTCACCAACGACGCCGCCCGCCGTGGTCGCCACCCCGGAGGCGCCAAAGGCCGAGACGCCGAAAGCCGAGGCGCCGTCGAAGGCGCCGGAGCCGACGAGAGCCGCGCCTGTACCTGCCCCCATGGCCGAAGCGCACAGGGCCATCGCGCCGGAGCGCCCGGCTCCCCCCGCCCCGAAGCCCGCTCCGGCGCCCGCCCGGGCCGTTGCGGTCGCTCCCGTCTCGCATCCCGCGCCCGTCGCTCATGCGGCGCCGCCCCCGCCACCACGCGAGGCGCCGTCGTCGAAGCACGCAGACCGTGATGTGAAGGCGGCCAAGGTCGTGCTGAGCGAGAGCGACGACGAGGCACCCGCACCCGTCGCGCATCACCAGTCGCGGCGCGCGACCGCCGCGGCCACGCGCGCGGCGGCGAGCTTCGGTAGCGCCGCTCGAGCCGAAGAGGACGAAGGGCCGGCCCCGAAGGCGGCACCGAAGCCCGCGCCCGCACCGAAGGCGAAGCCCGCCGCGGCGGCTCCCCCGCCGTCTCCCCCGCCCCTCGTGTCGCCGAGCGGGAACTCGACGCTGGACGAGGCGATCCGGGCTGCGGCGATGAAGAAGTCCCCGCCGAAGAAGAAGGATCCGAAGGCCGAGTACGATCCGCTGAACTCGGATCTCTGAGGCTTCCGCGCCTTCCGCCCGGGAAGGGCCCAAAAACCAGACCGGAGCCGCGAGGGCTCCGGTCTTCGTCTCAGGTTGCGTGCGTCGGCCGCTCGAAGCCTACAGGAAGCTCTTCAGTTCCTTCGCGCGGCTCGGGTGCTTGAGCTTCTCGATTGCCTTGGCCTCGATCTGACGGACGCGCTCTCGCGTCACCTTGAAGTCGCGTCCCACCTCTTCGAGGGTGTGGTCGCTCTTCTCGCCGATGCCGAAGCGCATGCGGAGCACCTTCTGCTCGCGGGGTGTCAGGGTCTCGAGCACCTTGCGGGTCTGCTCCGAGAGCCGCGCCTCGATGGCTGCGTCCGCGGGGCTCTGAACCGACTTGTCCTCGATGAAGTCGCCGAGGTGGCTCTCGCCGTCCTCGCCGATCGGCGTCTCCAGGCTGAGCGGCTCCTTCGCGAGCTTCAGCACTTGGCGAACCTGGTCGAGGCTCATCTCCATCTTCGCCGCGAGCTCCTCCGCGGTCGGTTCGCGGCCGAGTTCCTGTACGAGGTATCGCGACGTGCGCGCGAGCTTGTTCGTCGTCTCCACCATGTGCACCGGAATGCGGATGGTGCGCGACTGGTCGGCGATGGCGCGGGTGATGGCCTGACGGATCCACCACGTGCCGTAGGTGCTGAACTTGTAGCCGCGGCGGTACTCGAACTTGTCCACCGCCTTCATCAGGCCGATGTTCCCCTCCTGGATCAGGTCGAGGAGCTGCAGACCGCGATTGACGTACTTCTTCGCGATGGAGACGACCAGGCGAAGGTTCGCCTCGACGAGCTCCGCCTTCGCCTTCTCGGCGCGGCTCGAGCCCTCGCGGATCCGTTCGCAGGTCGCGCGCGTCTGCGCCACGTCGACGCGATTTGCGCGCTCCTGAGCGCGGTTGCCGAGCAGCTCGAACAGCTCCTGCTGCCGGGCGATCATCCTGTCAATGACCCCCGGAGCCAGGTTCATGCCCTTCAGGATCTCGAAGCAGGCTGCCCGCTCGGCGGCGATCTGAGCTTCGATCTTCTTCTTCGCGGGGCCAGTGGCCTCCGCGCTCTCGGCCGCGAGCTGCGTCAGCTTTTGATCGATGCGGGCCACCTTGTCGATGGTGCGGAGCAGCGACTTGCCGAGTTCCTCGTCGATCTTCCGCTGCGCCTCCTCGTCGATCTCCACGTCGGAGTCGTCGTTCTGCTCCGTCCCACGCAGCAGATCCTTCGCGCGCACCTGCCGTTCGCGGAGCTGCTCGCCGAGACGCAGGATCTCCTGCACCGCGACGGGGCTGCTCAGGATCGCGGCGAGCACTTCCTCGACGCCCTGCTCGATCCGACGCGCGATCTCGATCTCGCGCTCGCGGTTGAGTAGCGGGATCGTCCCCATCTTCTTCAGGTAGAGGCGGATCGGATCCGAGGCGTGCGACTGCTCGCGAGCCCGCGCTGCCTCCTTCGCCGCTTGAGAGGCAGTCGGTCGCGCGATCCCGGGGGTGATCGCCGAGTTGTTCTTCGCCTGCGAGGCCGGCGACTTGGGTGTGGACGCGGATTTCGAGGGAGCGGTTCCGGAGCCGCTACCGTTTTTCCGAGATGTCACAGGGATTGTCTTTCCGATCGCTCGGCCGTCGCGACCCGAGGAACGCGACGGGCTCGCGAACTCGGGCGACGTGCCGAAGGGGCCCTCCCTAGCACGGAGGGCACGGATTGGCAGCGTTTGCTGCAAGTTCGGCGGCAGACAGCTCAGAACTGGCCGCGGAGACCCAGTGCGGCCTCCCCCGCCCGGGCCTGTGGGTACACCACCCACGTCGGACTTGCAGCGGCCGCGCGGGAAGAGCTGGGCCCGTCGGTGAGCAGGAGAATGACCCCAGCCGCCACGGCGGCAAAGCCAACGCCGAAGCCCACCGTCGCGAAATCCGCAAAGCGGCCTGCGTCCTGGCTGAGGCTCACCGCCTCCGCGTCGCAGGGATCCCGCGGGCAGCGGTCGTGGCTGTCGCTCTTCTTCTGAAGGGCGACCACGGTCAACGCCGTTCCGGCGATCAGGCCTGCCCCGCCCAGCCCCACGGCGCTCCAGCCCCACACCTGCTGCGCCGACGAATGTTCGGGCCCCGGAGCTGGGCCCACCGGAGCCACCACTGGGCGCCCTGCCCCATTCGCCGCCCGGGCGACAGGGGCGGCGATGGGCGCCCCCGCGGGGCCGGTCGCGCCGGCTACGGGTGCCACGCCGCCTTCCGCCGCGGGCTCCGGGGCTTCAGGCTCGAGCGCCGGCACGCGAACGGTGAGCGTCGCAGGCGGCGCATTGGCATCGACGATCACGAGGGAACGAAACGGAACCTTGTTCGGCGCGGCCGCCTGCACGCGGTGCTCCCCCGGGTCGACCGGAAACGGCATGCCCCACGCCGCGCGCCCGACGACGGCACCGTCGCGCGTGATCTCGAGCGACGGTTCGTCCGATGCGGGCGGGACGACGATCGTCATCTTCGACAGCGTCGGTTCGAGCTTCCCGATGTGTTCCTCGGCAAGGTCGATGCGGGCCTGCCGGTTGTCACGCCGAGCGTCCCCGAGCGCCTCGATGAACTCGGCCCATGCCGTGGCGGGCTTGCCCTGCTTTTCGTGGCACAGGGCAAGGTTCAGGATCGTGCCCCCGCCCGGATCTAGACGCTGGCTCTCCTCCAGCTTGCCGCACGCCGCGGTGTAGTCCCCCTTGCCCATGAGGGCCTTGCCCTCGCGGAACAGCGCCGCAGCCAGCGTCCGATCCGCGCTCGAAGGCTCGGCGTACGACGGCATCGCAGAAGAAGCGCCCGCCACCGTGAGCATTAGTACGAGAGGAGCCTTGTTCCCCATCGATTCGGAAAATCACACTATCACCGTTCGCGCGGTTTTTAACTACACTTCGAGATCTCACGATGAACGTAACCGAGCTGCCGCCTCTCGTCGGGGGACGCTATCGACCGCTCCGAAAACTCGGCGAAGGCAGCATGGGGTTCGTCTTCGAGGTCGAGCACGTGACCACCGGCGATCGCCTCGCGCTCAAGGTGATGCGGACGCCGACGACTCCGCTCCCGGGCGTCGTCGAGCGCTTCAAGCGCGAGGCGCGCACCGCGGCGAGGATCAAGTCCGAGCACATCGTTCGCGTCATCGACGCGGACGTCTCGGCGGAGCTCGGAGGCGTCCTCTACATCGTGATGGAGCTGCTCGAAGGGACGGACCTCGACCGGGCGTGCGACGGCCCGCAGCCTGCCCCGCTGGTCGTGGAGTGGCTGCGCCAGGTCGCGCACGGCATGGACAAGGCGCACGCCCTCGGGGTCGTCCATCGCGATCTGAAACCGGAGAACCTCTTTCTCACCCTCGGCGAGCACGGCGAGCCGCGCGTGAAGATCCTCGACTTCGGCGTCGCCAAGACGCTGGAGGACGCGCCCGGCACCACCCAGACCGGGCAGCTCCTCGGCACGCCGCTGTTCATGTCGCCCGAGCACGCGCGCGCCGCGGGGGACATCGGGCCCGCGGCCGATCGCTACGCGCTCGGGCTCGTCGCGTACCGGCTGCTAGCCGGGACGGACTACTGGCTGCCCTCCGCGAACGTCGCGGGCATCATCACGCAGATCCTGTACGAACCCATGACTCCGCCGTCCGCGCGCGGAGTGGACTTCGGCGTCGCATTCGACGAGTGGTTCGCGCGCGCCTGTCACCGGGATCCTGCGCAGCGCTTTTCCACGTCGCTCGAGCTCGTGCAGGAGCTCGCGCGCGCGCTCCAAGTGCAGCTCGGCGCGCCCATCGACCGCTCGAGCGTCGCGCTTCCTCCACAGCTCTTGTGGACCGACCCGGCGATGCAACTACGACCGGAGACCACGATGGCGCCGACGTTGCAGAGCGCGAGTAACCCACTGCCCCCGCCGCACAGGAGACACCGAGGACGCTTCGTCATCGGCTCGTTCGCTGCGCTGTCGGCGCTGCTCCTCGTGGCAGGGTTCTTCGTGACGCAGCGCTCGGGGGACAAGGCGAGCGCTGCGGACGATTCCGCCGAACCTCCCGGCGCGCCCGCGAAGGTGGTCGTCGAGCCGCCCCGCGCAGCGGCCGCCGCTGCGGCGCCTGCGCTGGCACCGCGGCCGACCGCGGAAGAGCCCGCGCAGCGGGCAGAGGCGCAGCCGTTGCCCGCCGCGGCCGACCTCGCCGCTCGCGCGGCGCGCGCCGCGGCGAACAAGAAAGCCCACGCCGACTCCGCCGCGGGATCGGCCCGAGCCATGGAGCAGCCAGGTACGGCGACGACACGGAGCGTCCCGCCCCACGTCACGAAGAAGAAACCCAGGATCGCCAACGACGATCCGCTTGCGGATCAGAAGTAGAGTCTCGCCCGCTGCTGCCGAGCACGCCCGGAGCCCATGAGCCCGTCTTCCCGATTCTCGCCTCGCGAAGCCTTCATCCGCGCGAGCGTCGCCGCCGCGCTCACCACGCTGCCGCTCGCGGTCTCGTGCCGGCAGGTCCTCGGTATCGAGGAACGCAAGCTGAAGGTCGAGACCCCAGACGCTGGGGGTCACAGGTCGATCGCCTCGACGTGCGGTAGTTTCACGCAGCCCTCGGACGCCTGCGCGAAATGCATGGACACCGCCTGCTGCGACGAGGCCAACGCATGCGCGGGGGACACGACGTGCAAGGCCGCGTACAGGTGCATCCAGGGCTGCAAGGCGGGGGACGCGGACTGCGCGACCTGGTGCCTCGGCTCGTACTCGCGACCGGCGTCACTCGCACCGCTGACGGCGTGCGCGTCGTCCCAGTGTGCAGCCGCTTGCAGCCCGCACGCCTGTGGCGTCCTCGTGAACGGCTCGAGCACCTGCGACGCCTGCGTCCAGATGAACTGCTGCGACGAGAACCTCGCGTGCGCGAGCGACGAGGCGTGCGTCGACATCGACTTCTGCAGCCATCGCTGCCTGCCTGCGGGCTCGCTGCGTTGCTCGAGCGACTGTGCCACGACGTTCTCGGCTGGCGCCGACGACTCGGCCACGCGAAGCTCGTGCATCTCCGCGAACTGCACGGACGCTTGCAGCTCGGACAACGCCTGGAGCTGTCTCGATCAGCGGCCGCCGGTGCTCAAGCCGCCCACGCTCGACCCCATCACGTTCAACATGACGGTCGTCGAGTTCCTGAGCGAGATGCCGTACGACCAGGTGACGGTGAAGGCGTGCTCTCCCACGGATCTCGACTGCACCGCTCCGCTCGACACAGCCGTCACCGATCACGGGGCCTTCGCGCTCACGGTCCCCACGGGAGCGAATGGTTTCGACGGCTACATCGATCTATCGGGGGGTACCCTGTACCCGACGCTCTACTACTTCCTGCCGCCCGTGATCGTCGGGGGCGACCGCGGGCGGCTGCGCCTGCCGTCGGCGGACACCATCAAGCTGCTCTCCGGGGCAATCAAGGTGGACCTGGACGCGACTCGCGGGCATCTGGCGCTCGTACCGTGGGACTGCACCCTGTCGCCTGCTCCCGGCGTGTCGCTCCTCATCGACGCCGCCGCCGACAAGGACGCCACGACCTACTACTTCGAGAACAACGCTCCAAATCACAGTGCGATGCAGACCACCGCCGATCCGGCGCTCGGAGGCGCGGTGAACCTCCCGACGGGGCTCACGCGCGTCCGCGCCACCGTCGCCCGCCTCGGAGCGACGATCTCGCAGTTCAATTTCAACATCCGCGCGGGAACGCTCACGGCGGGGTCCATCCCCCCCTCACTGTAAACAGTGCTGCGTGGCGCGTAGCGCGGTACACGCTCAGCCCCGGCGCGATGATCCGACAACCATGCTGGTCGAATCTCGCCTCCGGCGACGGAGATGCCGCGTTCACGAGGGCTCCGCGCGCGGCGTCGGTGGCTCATCTATTTCCGATCTCCGGAGCTCCGCACTGACCGTTTGACGGGTCGGTCATTCATGGATTCGGACGCGACCGGAATATATCGCGCAACGTGGCCGAAATTCTGCGCTTTTGCTGGATCTGCGCAATTTTTGGTCACTAACCGGTGAGGGCCTTTCACGATATGAAACAGCTTCCCCGGTTGTGATTCCCCGAGCGAGGTAGGCCCATGAACCACGCCCTGCAGAACGAAGACGTTGAACTCTGGCACGTAGAGGTCGCCCCCAACGACGTGCGCGTCGTCACACTGGAGCAGCTCGACGAAGCCTTCCAGAAGGGGCTCGTCAACGAGAGGACACGCGTCTTCCAGGACGGAATGGACGAGCCGGCGCTCCTCGGCGAGCTGCTCGGTCTCGGTGAGGACGACGAGCAGGACGAGGAGCAGGAACCCGTCCAAGCTGCTCCGCCTCCGCAGCCCGCCTCGCGTAACCACCAGAATACGCTGGTCGGACTCGCTGCCGAGCCGCCGCGCGCACCAGCGCCGGCCGCACGGCCGCCCACCGAGCACTCCCACGCACGCCCGTTGCAGAGCGCGCCGCCGCCTGCCGCCAGCTATCGCCCGCAAGCCGCGCCGCCGCCTGCCGCCAGCTATCGCCCGCAAGCCGCACCCCACGGCGCGAGCCAGCGCCCGCATGGCACGCCGCCGCCTATCGCCAGCTATCAGCAGCAGGCAGCGCCGAGCCAGCGTCCTCAGCCGGCTGTTTCGCGCCGCCCGCCTCCTCCCGCGGAGGGTGCATGGCCGCCGGTGGTGACGCGTTCCGCGCCGCCAATGTCGAACGCGTCGGGTCCGCCGTCGAGCGTGTCGGGACCATCGACGATGACCGCGGTGGTTGCGCCGTCCGTCGTGCCGATGGCGATGGACCTCGGTGATGACGACTTCGACTATCCGCGACCGAAGCGGAAGGGCAAGGTGGTCGTCGCCACGCTCGGAGTGCTCGCCGTCGCTGCAGCCGTGGGCCTCGTCGTCACTGGACGCGGCGCCTCGGTGCTGGGCTCGCTGACCGCTTCGGCGGCGCAGCCAACCGAGGTCGCGAAGGCGAAGCCGGCACCGAAGCTCGACACCGTGAGCCATGCCTACGATCCCGGCAACGCGCCGGTGAAGCTGAAGGACACCCCGGACCCCGTGGTCATCACGACCCGCGAGAACGAGGCAACGCAGCTCGCCGCCGCGGGCATGACCGCCGGCAGCGCAGCCGAGGCGAGCACGCTCGGCGCCAAGTCGGCTCCGGCGGCGAAGAGCACCGCCAAGAAAGCCGCTGTCAGCGCCAAGCACGCCAAGAGCAGCGCCGGACCGGCGCCCACGCGCCACGGCGGCGGTGGCGGCGGCAAGCAGCCGTTCAAGTCAGGCGGCGACACGCACGATCCGTTGAACGGTTCGCTCTGAGTCGGCGTGCGCCGGCGTGCGTGTCCCGCGAGCGCACGCCGGACAGTCGCAACTGACGCTCCTCGTCCAGGGCACGGATCTTTCGTGCGACAGCGCAAGCGTCGACGCACGACCGTGCTCGGCCGCGCGGCCTTCGGGCCTTGGGCGCTCGCGGTGTGACCGACGGCGGCCAAACAGATCCGCTCGAGAATTACCTTCTCGGCTTTGGAAAAATCCGCACGTTCGGCGGGATCGGGATGCCGTGATAGCCTCCCGCGACTTCTTTTTGAACATCTGGAGACCTCATGACATCCACGAATCTTCGGCCTTACGCGATCCTCTTTCTCTCTCTCACCGGAGCGCTGATGCTCGCGTGCGGCTCGAGCGATGGCTCTTCGGGCGGCAGCGGCGGCGCGACCGGCTCTGGTGGGAAGGACAGTAGCGGCGGAAGCGGCGGCGGCTCGGGTGCAAACAACACGGGCGGCAGCAGCGGCAAGACCTTCGACCCGGGTCCCGATTCGAATATGGTGAGCCCGGGCAACATCTGTCAACGCGTTGCGGAGATCCAGTGCGGGGGCGAGGCCTATTGCTGCTCGTCTCCGAAGGAGAGTGTCGCGGACTGCACCACCGCGCAGAAGATGGCGTGTAGCGTGACGCTGTCCCTCGACACCGTCTCGATGGACGCCGTGACCGGCTTCGACGTCGCGAAGGCGTCCGCCGCGCTCGACAAGTTCCAGAGCCTCGCGTCGAAATGCGATCCGACGATCTCCGCGTTCGGCATCTCGCTCGACGGCTTCCGCGGCATCGTAGCCGGCACGGTGGCGTCGGGGGGCACCTGCAACCCGTCGTCGACGGCGACGAACAAGACCGCCGCGACTGCTGCTGCTCTCGTCTCGTGCACCGACCCTGCGAACAACGCCTGCCTGACAGCGGCGACGGGCAAGGACTGGACGTGCAAAGCGCGCGCCGACGCCGGGGGCGCGTGCTTCAGCGACGCGAACTGCAAGGACGGCATGTACTGCAACAATCCCTCGTTCAAGCTCGAGGGCGGGGTGTGCGCCATGCGGAAGTCCACTGGCACGGACTGCTCGCTCGGCAACGAGTGCACGTCGCTTGCCTGCGTGAGCGGCAAATGCGTCGACCAGTCGAAGGACGTCGCTTACTGCCTGAAGACCTGAGCGCGCGGCTCGAGCGAAGCCCGTTCCTGCTCCGTCGATGAGCCGGAACGGGCCTCAGCCGCTGTTGCGGAGGCCTGCCGCGATCCCGTTGATGCTGAGGTGAATGCCGCGGGCGATCCGCTCGCCCTTCTTGCCCGCGCGGTAGCGCTTCAGGAGCTCGACCTGCAGGTGGTTCAGCGGATCGATGTAAGGCACGCGGCTACGGATCGACAGGCGCAGGGCGGGGTTTCCACCGAGCAACCCGCCGTCGATGATGTCGAGGACCGCCTTCTCGGTGAGCTCGTGCTCCTCCACGATGCGGCCGAATACCCTGTCGCGAAGCTCGGTGTCGCGTACGAGCTCCGCATACTTCGACGCGAGCGACAGATCGCTCTTCGCGAGGACCATCTCCAGATTCGCGATGAGGGTCTGGAAGAACGGCCAGCGCTCGTACATGCGGCGTAGGGTGGCTATGCCTCCGTGCGACTCCGACGCGAGCCACTCCTTCACGGCGGTGCCGAACCCGAACCACCCGGGCAGGAGCACGCGGCTCTGGGCCCAGCTGAACACCCAGGGGATGGCGCGCAGATCCTCGATGCGGCCCGACCCCTTCCGCGACGCCGGACGGCTGCCGATCTTCAGCTCGGAGATCTCGGAGATGGGGGTCGCTTCGCGGAAGTAGTCAGTGAACCCGGGCGTCTCGTACACGAGCCCCCGGTACGCGACGTAAGCTCGCTCCGACAGTCGCTCCATAACCGCCCGGAAGACGTCGGCGTCGCTCCGCGTCTCGCTCTCGACGAGCGTCGCCTCCAGCGTCGCGGCGAGCAGGATCTCCAGGTTGCGAAACCCGATCTCGCGATCGGAGTACTTGCTCGCGATCACCTCGCCCTGCTCGGTGATCCGGATCTGTCCGGACACGGCACCGGAGGGCTGCGCGACGATGGCGCGGTAGGTCGAGCCACCGCCACGGCCGACCGAACCCCCTCGACCATGGAACAGCGACAGCACGATGCCGTGGTGACGGCACACGTCCGTGAGCCGCACCTCGGCCTTGTACAGCTCCCAGGTGGACGTCAGGAAGCCGCCGTCCTTGTTGCTGTCCGAATAGCCGAGCATCACCTCGAACGTGCCGCCCCACGCCGACCGGATCATGTCGAGGACGCCCGGCACGGCGAAGAAGCGCTCCGTGATCTCCCCGCAGGCTTGGAGATCGGAGATGGTCTCGAACAGGGGGATGACGCGCATCGAGAGCGCGCGCGGGTTGCTCGCCTGGAAGAGGCCGGCCTCGCGCAGGAGAAGACAGACCTCGAGGAGGTCGGAGACGGTGGTCGTCTTGGAGATGACGTAGTGAGGGAGGGCCTCCGCACCGAACGCGCCCTGGAGCGTTCGCGCCGCATCGAGGATGGCGAGCTCCCCCTTCGTCTCCTCCGTGTATTCGATGAACGGCGAGACCAGGGGCCGTCGCGTCGCGAGCTCGTCCGTGAGCCAGGCGACACGCGCCTCCTCGGGCGCGTTCAGATAGTCGATGGGTGCATCTGCAGAGCGCGCGAGCTCCGCGACGACTCGCTCGTGCACGTCCGAGTTCTGGCGCAGATCGATGGCCGCCAGGTTGAACTCGAACGCCTGCACGGCATGACTCAACGTTCTGAGCCGTCCGCTAACGAGGTCCTCGCCATGATGCTCGATGAGCGAAGTCCGGATCACCTCGAGATCGGCCAGGAGCTCTCGTGCGTGGGCGTAGGGCGGCGCGACGATGGCAGGTGGGCGGGCCGGATGAGCACGACACAGCTGCTCGAGGGTCGCCGCGAGACGCGCATAGATGCCGACCAGGATGCGCCGGTATGGCTCGTCGGACCGACGCCCGGAGCCGTCGGGGAACGACTCGGCGAGAGTGCGCATCCCATCCGACACGTGCGCCATGCCGAGCGACACGGAGAGCTCCGCGCCGAGCGCGTGCACCTCTTCCAGGTAATGGTTCAGGATGAGGCGCGCCTGCGCGCCCAGCGCGTAGACGAGGACGTCTCGGTTGACGAAGGGATTGCCGTCGCGGTCGCCGCCCACCCAGCTCCCCATGCGAAGCACCGGCGGAAGCCGCCACGGCTCGTCGAGGGGCATTTCCCGATCGAGGAGATCCTCCGCGTCCGCGTAGAGGTGCGGCAGCTCGCTGCAGAAGGTGGACTTGTAGAAAGCGAGGGTATTGTCGATCTCGTCGCGCACAGTGACCTTGACGTTGCGCATCATCCGCGTCTGCCAGAGCGTCGTCACCTCGCGACGCAGCGCCTGATCGTTCAGCGAGAGCTCGCCACGGGTCAGGTCGGAACGTCCCCGATCGGCGAGGAGCCGCGCGATGGCCATGTGCCGATCGAGGATGCTCTTGCGCTGCACCTCCGTCGGGTGAGCGGTGAGGACCGGGCTGATCGCCACCGCCTGGAGCGCGTCGTGGAGCTCCTTCGGCGTGACACCGCCATCCTTCATGCGCTGGACAGCGAGCGCCAGTGAGCCCTCCTCCGGTGGATCCTCGCGGCAGAGGTTCAACCTGGCGCGACGGTTGTGGTGGCGGTCCTCCGCGATGTTCGACAGATGCGAGAAATACGTGAAGGCACGTACGACGGATATGGCTGCTTCGATCTCGAGCCCCTCGACCAGGCGGGCGAGCTCCTCGCGCGCGTCGTGGTCGCCGTCCCTGCGGAAGCGGATCGCAGTGCGGCGGATGCGCTCGACGACGTCGAACATCGCGTCGCCCTCCTGTCGACGGAGGGTCTCGCCGAGGACACGCCCGAGGAGACGGATGTCTTCTCGCAAGGGGCGAGCCACGCTCGCCTCCGAAGGCGGGTCCGGAGGTTCGCTCTCGACGATTCGCACATCGGCGGTCATGACCATGATAGCGGCTGCCCCGTAGACTCCACGACCGACATCCAGAGGTCGCTGGTGGTGTCGACTTGCTTTCTGTATCTCGTCGCGAGGGGCAGCGGCACGTGGACGAACCGCCCGTGCCAGCGCCCGATGAGCATCTCCGTGTTGCCTGCCATCGCGGCGTGCACGGCGTTGCGAGCCATGTTCCAGCAGTAGAGGCTGTCGGTGGGCGACGCCGGGACGCTGCGGATGTAATAGCTTGGGTCGATGTAGCGGAGCGTGATTTCCGAGCGCTCGCGCTGGAAGTGCTCGAGAATCCGATCGCGCAGGACCACCCCGATGTCCCGGAGCTTCACGTTGCCGCTGCGATCGGTCTGAGCGCCGCTCCCCTCGGCGCATAGATCCTGCCCCGCGCCCTCCGCCACCACGATGAGCGCGTGCCTCCCCTGCGCGAGGCGCTTCTCGAGGAACGCAAAGAGCCCGTTCTTGCCCTCGAGCCGGATGGGAACCTCGGGGATGAGCACCGCATCCACGTCGGTCGAGGCGATCGACGCGTGGCACGCGATGAAGCCGGAGTGACGGCCCATGAGCTTCACGATGCCGATGCCGTTCTTCACGCCGGACGCCTCCACGTGAGCACTGTGGATCACGTCCACGCCGGCACAGAACGCCGTCTCGAAGCCGAAGCTCTTGTCGATGAAATGGATGTCGTTGTCGATCGTCTTCGGAACGGCGATGACGCCGATCGGCAGGCCGCGGCGGGCGATCTCCGCCACGAGGGCGATGGCGCCGCGGCACGTCCCGTCACCGCCGATCACGAAAAGGACCGAGATGCCGAGCTCGACGAGGCGGTCGACCATCTTCTCCGGATCCTGGTCACCCCGGGAGGTTCCGAGCGCGGTGCCGCCGTCGTGATGGATGTTCGCGACGAACTCCGGCGACAGCATGACCGGCTCGTGACCAAAGGACCGGTCGAGCCCTTCATAGCCGTAGCGAAACCCGAGGATCTTCTTCACCCCGTAGCCGTGAGTCAGCTCGAGCACCAGGCCGCGCAGGACGTTGTTCACGCCCGGGCAGAGCCCACCGCACGTCACGACCGCGCAGGCGAGCTTCGAGACATCAAAGAAAATCTTGTCGCGCGGCCCGGCGAGCTCGAAAGCGGGCACGGTGGATACGTCCTCGGCCTCGAAGCGAGAGAGCCTGTCGTCGAGAAGGACGCGGTCGGCCTGGCCCACGTAGTGGATGGCGTCGCGCGAGAGCCGATCGAGCAGCGGCGACGGGAAGCGGCATTGACCGAGAATGCGCACTTCCAGATCGGACGCGACGACGCGACCCGCTCTTTCGGGGACCGTCAGCCCTATCGCCATGAAGAGAGGGTCTGCCCGAGGTCGTTTCGCCGCGCTTTCGGCCGAGTTACCAGGGGGGTTTCCGCGGGGCCGGACGATGATTACGGTAGCCGGCTCCGGTTTGCAGGGTTTCCTCGAAGTAGTCAGAAAGTCGTGTTTGCCCGGGCTCTGGTCCGAAGGCGTTCGCTTGTGCCGTGAGGGGAAGGTCGCGCGCGCGGGCGATGGGGACGAGGCCTACCGCGTTCGCGCACCCGGCCGGGCCGTGGCGCCCACCGTGACGCTGTACCCGGACGACGGCGAGTGGTCGTGCGACTGCGGCGGGAAGGTGGACCCTTGCGCCCACGTCGCCGCCGCGGCGATCTACTCGACGCAGGCCGGCACCGAAACGTCCGTCGAAGCCGCGAAGGCGTTGCCCGAGGCGCGGCTCGTCTACCGTCTCGGCAGGCGCGACCGCGTGCTCACGTTGCGGCGATTCGTCGTCTTTCCCGACGGCCGGGAGGTGCGACTGGCGACGAACCTCGCCTCGGAGATTGCGCGCGGACGCCTCCCCGATGGCCTGAGCCCGACGCACGAGGATCTGGACGTGGACATGCTCCTCGGCGCTCCGGCCCGAGAGATCGTGCCCATTGGCCTGATCCCCCGCCTGCTCGAGGCGCTCTCGCAAAGCCCGGACGTGTTCTTCGAGAACACGAAAATCAAGACTTCCGGCGAGCGAATCCCGCCGCGTGCGACGGTGGAGGACGCGCCCGACGGCGGCTTCGTCCTGAGAATGGAAAGGGATCCCGCGGTGGACGAGCCGGTGGCGCTCGGCGTGGTCCGCTGCGGGGGCGTGCTCCGTCCGATCGCCGAGGGCGAGACGACGGGTCATTTCCTCGAACGCCTTCCTCTATCGCGGATCTTCAGGAAGGACGACCGGGCGGAGCTCGTCACCGCCGTCCTTCCGGAACTCGAGAAGCGGCTGCCCGTGACCGTCAAGGCAGCCTCGCTGCCGCGAGCCGACGACACCGCGCGACCGCGCATCGAGATGGATCTGTCGCATCAGGGGCACACGCTGTCGGTGCTGCCGAGGCTCGTGTACGGCAATCCGCCGATGGCGCGCGTCGACGGGGAGAGTCTGGTGTCGCTCGGGAGCGCCGTGCCGGTCCGCCGGCGCGACGAGGAGCGGGAGCTTTTGACACGCCTGCGCGACGAGCTGAACCTGGTGCCGGGCCGGCGCGTCGATCTCGACGGCTCCGAGGCGAGCCGCTTCGCTGTGAAGCTCCGGAACTGGCAAAAGCGCGCCGGCGAGCACGACGAGACGAAGATCTTCGAGAGCCGTGCGCTGACCGCGCGCCTGGACATGGCGGAGGGGCGCTTCGACGTCGTGTTCGAGTGCGCAGCCGACGGCGAGGGCGCCGAGCCGCGACGGGCCGACGCGACGGCGGTGCTCCGCGCATGGCGCGACAAGCTCGCCCTCGTGCCCCTCGAAGGCGGTGGCTGGGCGCCCCTGCCCGAGGGCTTTCTCGAGCAGCACGGCCATCGCATCGCCGACCTGCTAGGCGCGCGCGACGCGGAGAAGAAGCTTCCTCTCGCCGCAATGCCGGAGCTCGGCGCGCTCTGCGAGGCGCTCGACCTTCCCCCGCCGCTCGACCTCGCTCGCCTGTCGCCGCTCGTCGAAAACTTCACCGGGATCCCGACGGCCGCGCTCCCGCACATCACGGCGACGCTACGCGCCTACCAGCACATCGGAGTGGACTGGCTCTGCTTCCTGCGCGACGCGGGGCTCGGCGCGGTGCTCGCCGACGACATGGGCCTCGGCAAGACGCTGCAGACGATCTGCGCGCTACGAGGGCGCACTCTGGTCGTCTGTCCGAAGAGCGTCGTGTACGGCTGGGCGGAGGAGATCGCGCGCTTCGCGCCGGGGCTACGGACCGTCGCTTACGAGGGGTCCAGGCGTGAGCTCGATGCTAAGGCGGACGTGACGATAACGACGTACGCCGTCCTCCGGCTCGACGCGGACCGGCTCGCCGCCGAGGACTGGGACGTCGTCGTGCTGGACGAGGCGCAGGCCATCAAGAATTCCAGCAGCCAGACGGCGCGCGCGGCGTTCGCGCTGAAGGGAAAGTTCCGTGTCGCGCTCTCCGGTACGCCCGTGGAGAACCGCCTCGAGGAGCTCTGGAGCGTGATGCACTTCGCGAACCCCGGCCTTCTCGGCGGGCGCTCGGCCTTTCAGGAGCGCTACGTGCTGCCCATCACCAACGGGCGCCCCGACGCCGGCGAGCGGCTGCGCGCGAAGATCCGTCCCTTCGTGCTGCGGCGCATGAAACGCGAGGTGACGCCCGAGCTGCCGCCCCGCACCGACTCGGTGGTTCACGTCGAGCTCGACGAAGCAGAGCGCGCCGTCTACGACGCGGTCCGCGCCGCGACGCGGAAGGACGTCGTCGAGCGCCTCGCGAAGGGCCAGGGCGCCCTCGTCGTGCTCGAGGCGCTGCTCCGGCTGCGTCAGGCCGCGTGTCACTCCGCGCTCGTCCCCGGGCAGCACGCCGAGTCGTCGTCAAAGGTGGACCGGCTCCTGGAAGCGCTCTCGGAAGCGGCGGCCGACGGTCACAAGGCGCTCGTCTTCTCGCAGTGGACACGGCTCCTGGATCTGATCGAGCCGCACCTCGACCGCGAAGGGATCCGCTACACCCGACTCGACGGCTCGACCAACGACCGCGGGAAGGTCGTGAACGAGTTCCAGTCGGAAGGCGGGCCGGAGGTGATGCTCGTCTCGCTCAAGGCCGGCGGAACCGGGCTGAACCTGACGGCCGCCGATCACGTTTTCCTCGTCGACCCTTGGTGGAACCCGGCGGTCGAAGAGCAAGCGGCGGACCGCGCGCACCGTATCGGGCAGGAGCGGCCGGTGATGGTGTATCGCATGGTCGCGCGCGACACCGTGGAGGAGCGCATCCTCACTCTCAAGGAGCGAAAGCGGAACCTGGCGAATGTCGCGCTCGGCAACGCCGATCACGGCGGTGCCATCACGCGCGACGAGCTCCTTGCGTTGTTCGACTGATACGCCGCGCCGGCCCGGTGA
>CAYUAW010000002.1:84692-85932 GCA_964442485.1 uncultured Polyangiaceae bacterium | reverse complement strand
TGTTGACGAACAGGAATTCAGGACGGGGCACCGCGAGATGTAACTCAGCAGCCGCTGCACCGCTCGATTCTCGTCGCGTTCTCGTGCTTTCGTCAACGATCATGCGGGCGGCCTCGCGGTTATCGTGTCGCACTTCGGCGGCGCCTCGTGCCCAATCGCGGCGGGGAAGTCGTTTTCTTGGAGCAGGCCGTGAGCCCGTGAACGCATGGCGACGTTCGTGTAACGTTTGGGGGATAGCGGTGATCGCGCGCGCGAGCCAGGGTATCGAGCTGTGTGGTCGAACGTCGTGCAGGCGCCTCATGGCTCGTCTCCGGGGGCGCGCTGCTCGCGGTACTGTTCGCCGGCCTGGTGATCGGCACCGCTGGCTTCGCCTGCGGGCAGACGCTGTCGGCGTGGCAAGGAGTGGTTGCGGTGCTCGCCGCGTTCGGATGGAGCAAAGTGGCGGCGAGCGTCCTCGGCGCGCAGCGCGCGGCGGTGACCGGCCGTATCGTGGTGGTCGCGGTGCTCGCCGCAGGCGCCGCGCTCTCCGCGCGGATCTACGACCTCGGGTTCGACAGCCAGAGCTACCACCAGCTCGCGATCACCGAGCTCGCGAACGGCTGGAACCCACTGCGCGAGCCCTCTTCTGCCCGCGGCGCGTACGCGCTCTTCGCCGCGCACTACAGCACCGGGACGTGGATACAGGCGGCGCTCGCGTTCCTGGTCGCGCGCGATCTCGAGGCAGCAAAGGTGGTCAACGTCGTCGCGCTCGCGGCGAGCTTCTGTCTGTGCATGGGCGCGCTCTCGCACGCCGGCATCGCGCGCGGGTGGCGGGCGGTGCTCGTCGCCACCGCCGCGGCGTTCAATCCAGTGACCGTGGTCCAGCTCGCGACGTTCTACGTCGACGGGTACCTCGCCTCGATGCTGGTTAGCCTCGCCGCGGTCCTCCTGCTCACCGTGGCGCGGCCGCGCCCTCTGTTCCTGGCGATGAGCGCGATGATAGTCGTGCTCGGCGCAAACGCGAAGTTCACCGGCGTGGTGTACCCGCTGCCGTTCGTGGCGGCCGCAGCGGTGCTGCTCCTGCGGCGCGCGCACTCGTGGCGCGCGGTCCGGAGGTTCGTGACGGCACACGCCCTCGCGTACGGGGTCGCGACCGCCGCCGTCGGGTTTCATCCGTACGTGACGAGCGCGCTCGGACACGGCCATCCGTTCTATCCGCTACGTGGCGCGTCGGCCGTTCACGACGTCGCGCCGTTGCGCC
>CAYUAW010000002.1:65215-84592 GCA_964442485.1 uncultured Polyangiaceae bacterium | reverse complement strand
ACCTCAACCGAGGTTAGCCACATGCGCCAATAGAACTAGCCTCGACGGGAATGGTGGTCTTTTTGACGCAACCGGCGCTTCTGGCTCCTTGCACTCGGTGCGAGCGTGACGGGCGTGTCACGCAATCTCGAACTCTGGACGTTCCTGCGGCACCGCCGTTTCACGCTCGCGATCGGGCTCGCCTCGGGGGCAGTATTCGGGTGCTCGAGCGGCTCGTCGGCGAATCAAACCACGGCGAGCGGCGGCGCGAGTCTCGGTGGCTTCGCGAACGGGGGCGCCATCGCGAATCCCGGTGGAGCGCCGAACGGTGGCACAGGCCTGAGCCCGGGTGGGGCGCTCGGCGTGAGTGGCACGAGCGGCCTCGCGTCCGGTGGGACGCTCGGGAACGGCGGCGCGATCACTCCGGGCGCCGGCGGAAGCGCCGGAAGCGCTGGCAACGGAGGAACGCTGGGTGCGGGCGGCGCTGCTTCGGCTGGCGCGGGCGGAACGGCCGGCTCGAGCGGCGGCTCTGCTGGCGCTTCGGGTGGTGCGGGTGGCGCGCCGCCCACGACGAAGCTCGATCCGGGAACGGGACCCTGGCCGGTGGTCATGCCGAGCGACGTGGCGAGCGTGTGCAAGCTCGACGCGAGCAAGCTCATGGCGGCGGAGACGTCGCTCAACGTGCCGTGGGCGGTCTTTCGCTACGGCAAGCTCTGCTATCAGCACAACGCGACGAACTTCGCGGCGGCGGAAGCGTGGTCGACGACGAAGACCCTGGGGGCCACGGTCGCCGGCGCGGTCGCGTACCAGACCCGGAACATGATGAAGAAGGGAGTGAAGACGGGGCCTTTCAGCGATCAGGACCGCGTCGACCAGTGGCTCACCACGTTCACCTACAACAAGGACGCGCACGTCGCGCACGTCCTGGCCATGGTCGCGCAGAACACGAACCTCGCGCTCGGCCAGAAGACCATGACCTACGACACGGTCGGCACGACGCAGATCAACTCGATCAGCGACATGCTGAACGCTGCAATCTCTCAGGACACGACCAATCTGACCGCCAATCTCGAGACCTTCACCCAGAAGTTCATCTACACGCCGCTTGGCATGAAGAACTCGGTCTGGTCGAGCGGAGGCGTCACCAAGACCTTCGCTTACACGTGGAGCACCGACCTGATGGATATGGCGCGCATCGGGACGCTGCTCATGCACGGTGGCATGTGGAACGGCAACAGGATCGTCGACGGCGACTGGGTCTACAAGATGACCCATCCGTCCTTCGAGGACGCCAACACGGGCTACGGCTATCTCACGTGGCTCAATTCTGCCTCGAACTACACGTTCGGAGGTCTCACGGCTGCCATCCAGCCGGGCGCGAACGGGAAGTACCAGGGCGCGTATTCACCGGGACCGTGCGCGCCGGTAGCCATCTTCAAGACCCACCCCCACGGCCTCTCGGATTCCCCGGACTGCAACTACTCGGCGCCCTACACGTGCGCGCAGCAGATGTACGACGTCGGCGTGTTCAACGCCGTCGGGTACATGGGCCAGATCATCCAGGTGCATCCGGCCCTCGATCTCGTGCTGGTCGCGCGCAACGTCGAACCGGGTTCCATCGGGGCGGACGCCACGAAGAGCGTCTGGGACGCGATCCGGCCCGCCGTCATCGCCGGGGACCCGAAGTACAAGGGCGACGAGACGTCCTTCTGCAAGGACTACGGCGGCAACGCGTACGCGCCGGACCTGTAGCCCGCGGCTGACCGCGGCACGTCGCGGCCTTCAGCGTGTGGGTCGCACCGGGGGGAGATGGCCACCATGGGCGTCTTCGATGACGAGCCGAAGGTCGGCGCGGAGGGCCTCGAGATGTCCCTTGCCGACGACACGCGCCCAGTCGGCCTCGATGTCCCGGTAGATCGACTCTACAGTCTGGAGGACCTTGCGGCCCCGCGCCGTGATGGCGATCTCCTTCGCACGTGCGTCCTCCCCGTGCGCCTGTCGCGCGACGTAGCCGCCGCGTTCCATGGCGTCGACGAGCTTCGATGCAGCCTGCTTCGTCACGCCGAGCAGGGCCGCCACCTCCGCGCCGTTCATCTTCGCATCGCGCACGGCGAGGAGGACATAGCCGAACGCCGGCCTGACGTCCGTGTACCCGTGACCGACGAGCCGCGTGTGAAGCTCGTCGATCAGCTGCCGGTACGCCATCGCGAGCAGGCGCGCGAGGGGAACCGACGCAGGAGCCGCCTTCACAGGGCCCAGGGCGGAACGAACGTGGTGCCGTCCGGGAGACGCGCCTGGCCGCCGACCGGCATGCAGCAGAGCGCGTGCAGCGGTTCGTCGCCCAGCGCGCTCAGCTCGAAAGGCGTGTCACGTGTAACGACGATGGCGTCGCCGGCGGACGCCTCTCGCTGTTCGTCACCGAGCCGGACGCGCGCGCGTCCCGAGAGGATGACGAACACTTCCTCCCGCGTGACCTGGTGAGGCGTCGCGGGTGTGCCGGGCAGGAGCTCGACTCGCCAGACGCTCGTGTCGGCGGAACCGCGTCCGGGCGTGGCGAGCGACGTGAATCGCGCGCCGGGTATGACGTGCGTGGGCGAGATGGGGGCAGGAAGAACGGGCATGGGGGCCTCCTTTGGTCAACTTGATTAACCATATCGCCGGGACCCGGACTGGTCAACCTGGTTGACGATAAATTGCTTGTGACGCCGCCGATTGCCCTGCCGCGACACGCGCCGCCGGATCTCCCGGCGACCGCGCTTTCGTTTGTCCCGCGTCCTTGATACACGGCGCGACCCGAATGCCCGCGCTCAAAGGCTCGCTCTCGTACACACGTCTCTTCGTCGACGGCGACCTCCCGAAGAACTTTCGCGATCAGTTCACGAAGTCCATTCGCCTGCGAGCGATGAAGCCGCTCGAACCCGACGAGGAAGCCCTGGAGCGCGCCGGATGGTGCGTCATCGGTGAGCCGTTCGACGTGGAGCTCGACTACGAGAACGTCTTCTACAACGAGTACCTGAACCTCGGTTACAGGACGGACAAGTGGATGATTCCCTCGGCGCTGCTTCGGGCGAAGGTCCGCGAAGCGGAGGCCGCGCAGCTCGGTCGGAAGGGTCGAGAGCGCCTCTCGCGGCAAGAGAAAACCGAGCTGAAGGAGACGGTCGTCAAGCGGCTGCGAAAGCAGCTCGCACCCGCCACGCGCGTCGTCGATCTCTCGTGGTCCCTCGACGAAGGCGTGGTGCGGTTCTTCAGCCAGTCCGAACGTGCCGTCCTCGCCATGAGCGATCTCTTCCACCGCACCTTCGGCATGAACCTCGTGCCCGAGGCGCCCTACACCCTCGCGGCCCGGCTCGGGTTGAGCAAGGCGGCGGAGACGGCCTGGCAAGCGCTGGAAGCGACATCCCTCGCGGTGGAGGCGTAACGCGATGCAACCAGCCGATCGTGTCGAGAAGCGACGGTTCGTCGGCCGTGAGTTCCTGCTCTGGCTCTGGTTCGAATCCGAGGCGTTCGAAGCAACCTTGTCGACCAGAATTCAGAGCACCTTCGGGCTCTGGATCGAGAAGCACCTGGTGCTCTCGGTCGGGAAGGAAGCGACCCGCATCAAGGGAACATTTCCGGCGGGCAGCCGCGAGGCGAAGGAAGCGCTCGCGCTCGGCAAGCTGCCGGAAGCAGCGGGTCTGCACCTCTCCTGGGGCGACCGCGAGGTCACGTTCACCCTGAAGGCGGAGACGATGGCGCTCTCCGGCCTCGTCCTGCCGACGGTGCTCGGAGACGAAGCCGAGGCGCCGGCCCTCCTCGAGACGAACCGCCGCCCGAAGAAGGGCAAGAAGGAGAGCGCGAAGGTCGAAGAGGAGCGCGTGAGCGACGAACGGCACGAGGCGTTCTACGAGCGCATGACTCTCACGCGAGAGGTGGAAGCGCTCGTCGAGGCGCTCTATTCGGAGTTCCTCGTGCTCCGTCTGAGCGACACGTGGAACTCCGTCGTCGCGCCCATGCTCGGCGCGTGGGTGCAGGGCGAGGAGATCGAGGCCGACGCGTATCGCAAGGCGCGAGACGCCGCGCTTTCTGCTTCGCGGCGCGGCGCGTCCGCTTCCGTCAACCGCCGTCGAGCAAGGAGACCGTGAGCTCGGCCGGCGCGAACAAGAAATCCTGCCCTTGTCGGCTTTCCGACACCCTGGCGCCCAATCGCGATGTCGTACTTGTCGCACCTCGCAGCGAATCTACCTGCAAGCTTAATGATAGGGCGCCCTGGCCGTCTTCGTTCGCATGTCGTTCGTCCAGTCGTCTGCCGACGTTCTCGCGCCGGCAGACGCTCCGGACGCCTCCACCGAGGCAGCCCGAGTGCTCTTGCTCGACGACGACGACATCGTGCGAAAGGCCTACGCGCGCTGCATTGCGAACAGGGGCTTCCACGTGGACGAGACGAGCAATGCCCTGGATGCATTGAATCGCCTGGCGAATGGTTCCTACGACGCGATCGTCAGCGACATCCGCATGCCGGGGCTGAGCGGACTCGAGTTCCTGAAGGCCGTACGCGCACAGGATCTGGATGTGCCGGTGATCCTGATGACGGGGAGCCCCAGCGTGGAGAGCGCCGCCAAGGCGGTCGAACTGGGCGCGCTCCACTACCTGATCAAGCCCGTCGACCCGACGAACCTCCAGCGGACGGTCGCTCGCGCGGTGCAGCTGCATCGGATGGCGCTCGCCAAGCTCCGCGCGGCAGATCTGACCGGCAACAGGGCGCTTCGTGTGACGGACCGCATCGGACTCCACACACGGCTGGACTCGGCGCTGTGCACCCTCCGGATGGTGTTCCAGCCGGTGGTGAGAGCTGCGGACGGTTCCGTTTATGGTCACGAAGCGTTGATGCGGAGCGACGAGCCGGCCCTTCCACATCCGGGAGCGGTGCTCGAGGCCGCGGAGCGGCTGGATCGGCTCGCTGACGTCGGGCGTGTCACGCGGGCAAAAGCCGCGGAAGCGATGACGACGACGGCCGGAATGCTGTTCGTCAATCTCCACCCGCGAGACCTCTTCGATGCGGAGCTGCTCGATGCAGGCGCACCTCTCACGCGGATGGCGAACCGAGTCGTGCTGGAGATCACCGAGCGGGCATCGCTCGAAACTAGCGAAGTGCTGAAAATGAGGGTCGCCGAGTTGCGACGGCTCGGATATCGCATCGCCATCGACGACCTGGGCGCGGGCTATTCGGGTCTTACGAGCTTTGCGTTACTCGAACCCGAGCTCATCAAGTTCGACATGTCGCTCGTACGCGATGTCCACACGAGCCGGATGAAGCAACGGCTCATCCGCTCGATGATCAGCCTGTCGAAGGACATGGGGATCCTGACCGTCGCCGAGGGCATCGAGGTCGTGGAAGAACGCGACCAGCTCATCGAACTCGGTTGCGATCTGCTCCAGGGCTATCTGCTCGCGCGACCGGGAAGAGCATTCCCGGAAGTCACCTGGCTAAAATCGCGCCAGGCCCCTGTCGCCCCGGCCTCAACCTCGTGAGCGGAGTCGGCGGGGCACAACGGAACGCCACGCTGCTGACGCAGGCGGTCTGGGCGACCAATCCAGGCACCCGGAAGACAACCCGAGCCCTGGCGGTGCGCCTGCCAGTGATTAGCTAATATGCAGGCTGCCCGTCGCACGGTCATCCTAGGGAGGACCAAGAAGACGCCAGCAGATAACCGGGTCGCCCGACGCGACGTGGGGCCTCACCCCTCGGAACCGCGAGAGCTTGCCGTGGCACCGGCTGGTTGCGGTGCTCCGTGAATGAGTTCGAACTGTGCCGGGAGAACGAATCCCTGCGACGGCGCAACAAGGAACTCCTGCGGCGAGCCGAGACCGCCGAGCAGGCGGTCGGCGCGTTTGCGCGCGGCGAGGTCGATGCCGTCATGCTCGACGCCTCGGCGACGCCGCTCTTGCTGCACGCGGCCCAGGAGAGCCTGCGCCGCAACGAGGATCTCTTGCGGGCGATCTTCGACGGCGCGCTCGATGCGATGCTGCTGGCGAACGACGACGGCGAATACGTCGACGCCAACCCCGCGGCGTGCACGCTGTTCGGGCTCTCGCGGGGGCAGCTCATCGGCCGCGGCATCCTCGAGTTTGCCGCACCCGGGTACGACGGGCTGGCGGTGCACGACGCCTTCCAGGAGCTCGGCCAGATGCGCGGGCAGTTCCCGCTGCAGCGCGCCGACGGGGCACGGCGCATCCTCGACTATTCCGCAGTGGCGAACGTCGCTCCCTCCCTGCATCTGTCCGTCATGCGAGACGTCACAGATCAGGTCGCAGCGGAACAGGCCCTGCGTCACAGCGAAGCTCGCTTCCGCGCAATGATCGAGAAGAGCGCGGAGGTCATCTCACTCACGGCAGCCGACGGCACGACGCGGTATTTGACGCCAGCGTCTGCCTCGCGATTGCTCGGCTGGGCGCCCGAGGACATGGCCGCTCGGACTCCACGGGATCAGGTGGTCCCGGAAGATCGCTTGCTCCTGGAGACCGCGCTGGATCGACTCGTGAAGAACGGGGACCGGGACATGTCACTGGAGTTCCGGGTGAAGCACAACGACGGCTCGATCCGCTGGATCGAGTCGACGGGCACGAACCTCCTCGACGACCCGGACGTCGCCGCCATCGTGGGCAACTACCGTGACGTCACCCCCCGCAAGCGTGCGGAGGAAGCGCTGCTCGAGAGCCGCGACCAGCTCGAGGAGGCCCAGGCGATCGCGCACGTGGGGAATTGGACGTCCGGGCTTGGGCCGGATGGTGTGATTCACTGGTCGCGCGAGTGCTACCGGATCTTCGGTATTCCGGAGGGAACTCCGATGACGGTGGCGTCGTTCTTGGAGTGCATCCACCCCGACGATCGCGAGAGGGTAGAACGCGTGACTCGCGACGCGATCGAGAACGGCTCCCCTGCCGATGTCGAGCACAGGGTGCAACGACCGGACGGGAGGGCGTGCCGCGTCAACGAGCGGGGGATCGTCGAGCGTGATGCCTCGGGCCGACCGCTCCGGATGTACGGCACCCTCCAGGACATCACCGATCGCCACGCGGCAGTCGCTGCGCTTCGCGACAGCGAGGTGCGCTACCGGCGTATCGTCGAAAATACCCTGGAGGGGATCTGGATATACGACGCGGAGGGCGTCACGACGTTCATGAACACCCGGATGGCAGACATGCTCGGGGTCACGGTCGACGAGGCTCTCGGCATGTCCGTCTCTGCCTTCGTGAGCGAGGCAGAGAGCGCGACGGCGAGAGGCCGCACGGAACGTCGGCAGCAAGGATTGTCCGAGCGTTACCGTTCTCTCCTGCGCCGGAAGGACGGCACCGACCTGTGGGGCTCGTTCCAGGCGAGCCCACTCTTCGATACCGAGGGACGCTTCGAGGCGGCGCTCGTCCTGGTCACCGACGTATCAGCGGAGCGTCGTGCCGACGAGACTCGCGCCCACCTGGCCGCCATCGTCGAATCGTCGGAGGACGCCATCATCGGAGTGAGCCCCTGGGGCGCAGTCACGAGCTGGAACCACGGTGCCGAGAAGCTCTACCAGTATCGCGCAGACGAGGTGGTGGGTCAGTCCGTCTTCGCCCTGGTGCCTCCCGAGGACCTGGACGGCGAACGACGTATCCTCGACAGCGTGGCTCACGGCAAGACCGTCGACCAATACGAGGCGAAGCGCTGCCGGAAAGATGGCACGGTCGTGGAGGTGGCCGTGACGGCTTCGCCCGTTCGCAACGTCGAACAGGTCGTCATCGGAATCTCCAAGATCGTGCGCGACCTCACGGGGCGAAGACAGGCCGAGGCCACGCTCCGCCGCACCGAGGAGCAGCTCCGCCACGCGCAGAAGATGGAAGCCGTCGGCCGACTGGCGGGCGGCGTGGCGCACGATTTCAACAACATATTATCGGTGATCCTCACCTACTCGTCCTTTGCGATGGATGCGCTCAAACCGGGCGATCCACTGCGCAGCGACATCGAAGCGATCGAGGCCGCCGGGAATCGGGCAACGGAACTGACGAGGCAACTCCTCGCCTTCAGTCGACAGCAAGTCCTGAAGCCCAGGGTCGTCGATCTCGACGAGATCGTCACGGACATGAAAGCGATGCTGGGTCGCCTTCTCGGCGAGGACATCGAGCTGACGACGTTGCCGACCCTCGGGCTCGACCGCGTCCTCGCAGATCCTGGGCAACTCGAACAGGTCGTGATGAACCTGGCGGTGAACGCCCGTGATGCGATGCCCGACGGCGGCAAACTCACCATCGAGACAGCCAACGTGAGCTGTGATGCGGAATACGAGGCCAACCATCTCGGTGTCGCCGCCGGCGACTACGTGATGCTCGCGGTGAGCGATACGGGAACGGGGATGGACGCTGCGACGCGCGCGCATATCTTCGAGCCGTTCTTCACCACGAAGGAGAAGGGCAAGGGCACGGGGCTCGGCCTCTCGACGGTATTCGGCATCGTCGAACAGAGCGGCGGACACGTTCGTGTCTACAGCGAGCCGGGCCAGGGCACGACGTTCAAGATCTACCTCCCCCGGACGGACCGCCTCGCTGAGTCCGGAATCCCGGAACCACTCCCCGTGGTTCTGCGCGGCTCGGAGACCGTCCTGCTCGTCGAGGACGAGGAGCACGTCCGGGTCGTGGCATGCGCGATCCTGAGACGGAACGGCTATCATGTCCTCGAGTGCGCAAACGGCGGTGAAGCGTTCCTGATCTCGAAGGACTTCCCCGCGAAGATCCATCTCTTGCTGACCGACGTGGTGATGCCGCGGATGAACGGCCGAAAGCTCGTCGAGCAGCTTGCCGCACAGCGACCGGAGATGAGGGTGCTGTTCGTCTCGGGCTACAGCGACGAGGCCATCGTTCATCACGGCGTGCTCGACGGCGGCGTTGCGTTCCTTCAGAAGCCATTCACCCCCGACGCTCTCTTGCGCAAGGTCCGCGAGGTGCTCGAGGACCGCGGGTTGCGCGGGTCCGCGGGCCCCCCCTCGAACAAGCTGGCCTCCTAGAATCACCGACGAAACTACGAGCTCGTGGAACGAACGTCCAATGAAGATCCAATCTCTACATCCCGGACTGAAGAAGATGCTCACCGGCGTCAAAGGATTCGACGAAGTCACGGACGGCGGGCTTCCCCGCGGGCGAACTACCCTGGTGATGGGCGGTCCGGGCTGCGGAAAGACGGTGTTTGCGCTTCAGATGCTGGTCGACGGCGCGCGCCGAGCGAAGGAGCCAGGCTTGTTCGTCGCGTTCGAGGAGAGCACGGCGCAGATCGTCGCCAACGCCGCGACGTTTGGGTGGGATCTGGCGTCGCTCATGAAGCAAAGACTCTTCTTTCTGGATGCTCGCCTCGCGCCGGACGTGGTGAAAGCCGGTGAATTCGACCTGGTCGGAATGCTCGGCGTCCTCGGCGCCAGGGCACGAGAGCTCAAGGCAAAGCGCATCGTCTTCGACGGCATCGACGTACTGCTCGGACTACTCGACGATCCCGTCGCCGAGCGCCGAGAGATCTACCGCATCCGTGACTGGCTGGCGCAGACGGGTCTGACCGGGATCATCACGCAAAAAGTCGGAAGCGAAACTGATCAGCGTTACAGCTTCCTCCAGTTCATGGTCGACTGCGTGGTCGTTCTCCGGCACCAGGTGACGGACGGGTCGGCATTTCGCAATCTTCGCGTCTTGAAGTACCGTGGCTCGGGGTTCGCTGGGGACGAGTTTCCGATCTCGCTCACCTCGGAGGGCTTCCAGCTCACCAACCGGGGGCCTACCGAACTCCGGTACGACGTCACGGATGAACGGATCTCGTCCGGACTGCCGCGGCTCGACCACATGCTCCACGGAGGTTATCATCGCGGCAGCAACGTCCTCATTTCCGGCGCGCCGGGGACGGCAAAGTCGACCCTGTCCGGACTCTTCGCGGCCGCCGCCTGTCAACGCGGCGAGCGCACTTTGTACGTCAGCTTCGACGAAGGTTCGGCCCAGATCGTGCGGAACCTCCGCTCGGTGTCGATTGAACTCGGTCCGCACGAGAAGTCCGGCTTGCTCAAGATCTACTCGACACGAACGCGGGGACCCAACGTCGAAGATCAGTTCGGTGATCTGCGAGCGAAGGTGCGCCTTCACCGTCCACGGTGTCTGGTGATCGATCCGCTTTCGGCCCTGTCGGCGAAGACCGAGCATCTCGCTTCTGTCGACGCGGCTCAGCAATTTCTCGATCATCTCAAGGGAGAAGGCATCACCGTCGTGAACACCTCCTTGATGGACGGCATCAACTCCGACGAAGGGACCGCAACTGGCATCTCGACCGTAGCCGACACCTGGATCCACCTCTCGTACGTCGTTCAGGATGGTGAGCGCAACCGCGCGCTCACCATCGTCAAATCGCGAGGAACCGGTCATTCGAACCAGGTTCGAGAGCTGACCCTATCCAAGAACGGCGTCTCGCTCACCGATGTGTTCGTGGCGCAAGGAAAGGTCCTCATGGGTGTGGCGCGCTGGGAGTGGGAACAGGAGGAGCGGGCTACGAAGATGAGCAGCCAGGTGGCTGCGGAGCTCAAGCGAGTGCAGCTCGAGCTCGCACAGGCCGAGGCCGCCGCGCGCATGCAGGTCGTGAAGGCCGAAATGGAGGCCCGGAGCTCGGAGATAGCCGTCCTGGCCCTGGCTGCCGGCTCGGCGTCCGAGCTTCTCGTCACCGACAGAGCGGTGTTGCGCAAGATGCGTCACGCCGACGCCGAAGTCCGCGTCGACCGAAGACGGGGCAGAAAGGTCGCCGGCCCGAAGATCGCCGGCGGCAAAGCGCATTTGACATGACCGCCCCCGCGAAAAAGAGCAGCGACACGCTGTCGCTCCGACTCTACGTGGCTGGACACGCGCCGAACTCGCTGCGTGCCATCGCCAATGTCCGCGCGATCTGCGAGAAGCATTTTGCCAGGGGGCTCGACCTCGAGATAGTCGACCTCCTCGAGCACCCGCACAGAGGTCTGGCAGACGGAATCATCGTGACCCCGACCCTTCTCAAATTGAGGCCGCTGCCCGCTCGGCGGGTGATCGGCAATCTCAGCGACGTGGACCAGGTCCTCCTGACCCTCGCCGCCAAGTAAAGCCCGAGCTCGGCCCTTCGGGAGCGCCGCCTCCTTGCTACAGCAGCGCGGCGTAACCGATGGCGAGGTCGAGGGTGAAGAGTGTTTCGTGATCCGTGGGCGCGCAGGAAGAAGCCCCGGAAACGAACGAGGAGCCGCACTGGAGGTCGGCGGGATCGAGCAACACTGCGCCACCGAGGGACAGCCGCATGAGAAACCCCTTCTCGGCGCGGTGCTCCCACCCGATGTCGAACTGTGCCCAGTGTGCCCAGTCGGCCCGATCGGCGACGTTGGGCGGTGGACTGTCACCGATGTTCAGCTCGAATTTCCGGAAGCCGCCGAAGGAGTACGCCGCACCGAGCTCGAGGGCGTTCGTCTTTCCTCGGAACGGGCGAAACCTCGTGAGGAGCGCCCCGTGAAGATTGTTCCCGTCCTCCGGCCCCGAGCCCACCCCGAAGCCCGCGCCGAGGCCGAGGAACGGCGTCACGGAGTACTCCACGACCGCACCGAGAGCTCCCACTGGTGTAGCGAAGCCGAGATGCGCTTCGATGGCGAGGCGACGTCGTGAGAAGACGTCGGTCTCGGGGACGCTGGACGGCACGCTGGACGGCCCCTTCGTGTCTGGCAACGGAGTGATCGCGTCGTCGTCCTCTTCTCTCGTCGGGGGCGCGGCGGGCAACGGCGCGGGCGCCGCCGGAGCAGCAGGGGCGTCGTCCGCACGCGCCGTGAGCGCCCCGCCGAGCGAGGCGGCGGAAAGGAGCACTGCGTTGAGACCGTGAACGAAGCGAACCGCGGCTGGCATCAGCCGCGGACCCGTCGCAAGACCCGTGCCCGGTACTTCGCCACGGTGATCCCGGGAAAAATGCGTCGCGGCAGCTCCGAGCCCGGGGCGCGCGTGAACCGGGGACACACCCGTGGCGCCGCGACGTCACCGTCGCAGACCGCAAAGAGAGGACCTGCGGCTCGACCGGTATCGCCCCTGAACCTAGTGGATCCGCTCGTTGACCACGTGACGCAAGGCGTCCGTTCTGAATGGCTTCTCGAGTCGCGCATTCGACACGTGCTCGAGGAACTCGCGCGCCCTCGGCGTGAACGCCCCGCCCGTGAGATAAACGACGCGGTCAACCTGCTCCGGCGTCGTCTTGCGAAGCTCGTCATGGAAGTCCATGCCGGTGACGACCGGCATCATCATGTCGCAAAGGATGACGTCGAACCGACTGCCCTGCGCGATCAGCGCGAGCGCCTCCCGAGCGCTGGTGAGGACCTCGACCTCGTGCTCGTCGGACAGCACCCGGCGCACGAGTCGTCCGATCATGACGTCGTCGTCGACGAGCAGCACCCGACCCGGCCGAGCCGCCGGCGCGATCGCCGGAGGCGCGACCGATTCCCGCGCGCGGCCGAGCGCAGCGGGAAAGAATACCTTGAAGCAGGTCCCCTGCCCCACCTTGCTGTCGACCGTGATCTCTCCGCCGAGCCCCGTCACGATGCGCCGACAGATCGCCAGGCCGAGCCCGGTACCGACGCCAGCAGGCTTGGTGGTGAAGAAAGGTGTGAAGAGGCTCTTGAGGGCGGACGGAGAGATGCCGGCCCCGGAATCGCGAATCTCGACGGCGACGCGGCCGGACGAGTCGGTGCTCGTGGTGACATCGATCTGGTTGGTGTCCGCATGCCCCTCCGGAATCGCCTGAGCTGCGTTCATGATCAGATTCAAGAATACCTGACCGAGCCGGGATTCGTTCGCGTTCACCGGAGGCACCTTGCCGTAGTTCGTCACCAGCAGAGCCCTGTGCTGGATCTCGTTTCTGGCCATGCGGAGGGTCGACTGCAAGACCTGTTCGATGTCGACGGCTCCGCGGTCGTCCTCTTCCGCGCGGGAGAAGATCTTCAGATCTCGAACGATCTGCTTGACCCGGCCGGCTGCGGTGAAGGCATCGTCGAGACACTCTTTCAGCTGTTTGGTTCGCCGCGACGCGCCGGTTTCGGACGAAATCCGATCGGCGTCCCTGAGCGCCATTTCGAGATTCGCGAGGACCGATGACAGAGGATTGTTTATCTCGTGCGCAACACCCGCCGCCAGCATGCCGACGGAGGCCATCCGGTCCGACACCATCAGCTGCTCCCGGGCGGCCTTTTCCGCCGTCACATCCCGAAAAATTGCGACACCACCCCGCTTTTGCCCGCCCGCGCGGACGAAGGGCTGGGCGGTGACGCTCAGCCACCTACCGTCTGCTCCTCCTTCGCGTCGAATGAACGCTTCCACCTGCGCGACATGTTCCCCGCGAATTGCACGCATGAGCGGCAACTCTGCGACCAGGAAGCGTGTCACGCGATCGGGAAAGAGGAGGCCGAAGTGCGCAGGCCAGTCCTCCCTACTCACCTCGGTCTCGAGCATCGGAAGGATCGCCTCGGCCGCGGAATTCCAGTAGAGAAGGCCCCCGTCCTCGTCGGCGACGACGATCCCGTCGGTGGTGCTTTCCATCGTGGAACGCAGAGTGGCCTCGCTCTCCTCGGCTCGGCGCATGGCAGATGCCTGAGCCGCGCAAGCGCGAACGAGAGCGATACCCTGAGCAATCTGGGCGCTCGCACTGACCGCGAACGAAATACGTTCGTGCCCTTCGATGCCGGCGAACGGAGAGGTCAGCAATAGCGCTCCAACCAGCTCGCCCTGGCAGATCAGCGGCGAGAGCAGCGCCGAGCCGAGCTTTGCCGACTCGAGGGCGCGCGTCGCCAGCCGAAAGCCTCCTTCGTCGTCCGGCAAGGTCACCGTGGCACCCGTCTCGAGCCGGCCACGGAGTTCCTCCAGATCCCCGAAGAACGACTCCAGCATCGAGTCGCTCCAGATCTCCCGGGTTCCCACGCAGCGCACCCGCGTACCTGATCCTTCGAAGAGAAGGAGCGCGCCGGTCGAGATGCCACCCGCGACGAGAACCGCCGCAAGGACTTCGTCGAGCGAACGCCCGAGATCCATCTTGCGAGAGAGCGCCGTCGAGATCCCCCTGAGGCTCGCGATCTCGGCGGACAGAACGGCACACCGTTGTGACATTCCCGCGTTCGTCAGCACGTCGTGCTCGAGCTGACGAATGACACGCTCCGCGTGCCCCTTCTCGACCTCGGCTGGGCAAAGGCTCGGCAGCGGGGAAGAGACGGCTCCAGGCCTCAAGACTCCTCGCAACGCCTGGCTTGCCTCCTTCAGGTCCAGACCTGAAAGCCCCATCTCGATCATCAGCTCTTCTGCCGCACGATGGATCTCGTCGGCCATTTTTTCCCTCTCCGATGCTGTCCGAGCGCCGGGTTCCTCGGGCTTCGCGCCTGTAGACGGCGGGGAACACGTTGCGACGATCCTCGATTCATCCCCGGGGATGGAGTCGGTGCATTCCGCACACGGTCGTAGGGGGAATGCCTACGGTTCCGGGGCTCTCCGGACGCGACGGGAGCGGTTCGCCGCCACTTTCTGCTTCAAGCCCGCAGAAGCATCTGCGCAACGACCCGCGGCGAGCCGAAGTCGGCGAAGCGCGCGCGCTCGACCGGCCCGCCGTCTTCGTCGACGACCGCCGCGATCACGCCGAAGCCGCCGCCGAGGCGGAACGCCTGCAGGGCGACGCGTACGGTATCGCCGGCAAACGACGGCTTCCTGTAGCCGAGCTGCACCTCGCGTGAAGCGAGCCGGGCGCCATGTCCGAGCTCGACGGACCGGGACAGGGCGGCTTGCTCGATCGCGCGGTGGTACATCAGGAAGTTCACGTGCTGGTTCAGATCGGTGTGCGTCAGCCCGAAGAGGACCGGCACGCCATCCAGCCGCGGCGCCGGATCGACGAGACTGGCGCCCGGCGGCGGCTCGAACAGCGCCGTCGCCGGCTGCCACGGCACCCGCTCCGGCGGGAACCCGTCTGGACCGAACGCATCGAGGCTCGTGATCAGATGCTTGCCGGGCGGAGCGTTGAGGCGCGTGAAGACGCGCTGGCCATGCGCGCGTGCCGCCGGGACGAACTCGCCGTCGGGTCCACGCCCGTGCACGTCGACCCACGTCGAAAAGAGAATGCGGTCGACTGCACCCGTATCGTTCACCGTGTGCTCGAAGCGATAGGAGACCTTCGTGCGAAGCTTCGCGCGCGGCTCGAGCCGCGCTTCACTCGCCTGCAAGGTGACGCGCGAGAGGACGTTCGTGATGCCGCCCTTCATGGCGCCGAATACACGCGCTGCTTCGGTATCGCGCCACAGAAGCTTGCCCGTGGGACGCCATGCGGACTCGAGCCGCAGGCGGCCGTCCTGGATGACGTCGTCGTAACGCAGGCTTCCGGAGTCCACGGGCTCGCCCGCGTTCGTCGGTTCGGGGGGGAATGGCAGGTGCGCGTCGATCATTCGATGGAGTGGACGTGGTTCAGGAGGCCGGCGCCGGATCCATAGCTCGGCGCGGTGCGGATGGCTTCGCGAACATAGTCGCGCGCCGTCTGGACGGCCCCCTCGAGCGTCATCCCCTCCGCCAGGCCCACGGCGATCGCGGAGGCGAGCGTGCACCCCGTGCCGTGCATGCTTCGCGACGTGATCCGCGCCCCCTCGAAGCGGCGCTCCAGCCCGTCCGCCGTTCGCAGCAGATCGACGACGTCGTCGCCCGGGAGGTGACCGCCCTTGATGAGCACCGCTTCGGGGCCCATCAGGAGCAGCCGGTCCGCGGCGTGCGCCATGCCCTCGAGCGAGTCCACCTCGATACCGGTGAGCGCTGCGGCCTCCGGCGCATTCGGCGTGAGGAGCGTGGCGGCGGGCAGGAGGTGCTTCACGAGCGCCACGCGGCCCTCTCGGTCGAGGAGCGACGTGCCGCTCCCGGAGACGAGCACGGGGTCGACGACGACCGGGATCGACCTCGAGAGCGTGCGCAGCCGCCGCACCACCGTCTCGATGATCCAGCGCGAATGGAGCATGCCGGTCTTCACTGCATCCGTGCCGATGTCGTCGAGGACGACGCGCATCTGCAGGTCGACGAAATCCGGATCGACGGGCGCGACGCCCTGCACGCCCAGCGTGTTCTGTGCGGTGAGCGCCGTGATGGCGGTCGAGGCATAGCCCCCGAGCGCCGTCACCGTCTTCACGTCGGCCTGGATGCCTGCTCCCCCGGACGGATCGGAACCGCCTACGACGAGGACGCGCCCACGTGGTTCCATGTCACCCCTCGCCTACGACCGCGCGGCGGCGGATGGTAGCCCCGACGCGTAGCGACCACTTGCCACGAAGGAACACGGCGCCGTTGACCAGGGTGCGCGCGACGTGGTCGCCGATGAGTGCGGCCCAGACCCAGACCAGATCGTGACCGAGGAACCGCGTGAAGAGCCACGCGAGCGGCACGCGGAACCCCCAGTTGCCCACCGCCGCACCCACCAGCGGCGTCACCGTGTCGCCGGCGCCGCGCAGGACACCACCCAGCGTGAAGTGAGACGCCATGAAGGGCTGCGCGATGGCGAGCATCAACATGAACGGCAGGAGGCTCTCGGCCACCTTCTGATCCCGCGTGAAGGCGTGCGCGAGCGGCGTCCGCAGGAACGCGAACACGACTGCCATGCCGCTGGTAACCAGGATGGCCTGCCGGAGGGCGCGTCGTGCGGCCCTGCGCGCGCCGACGGAGTCGTTGGCGCCGAGGGCCTGGCCGACGAACGTCGACGCCGCCGCGGCGAAGCCGAGCCCTGGCGCCCAGGAGAACGACAGCAGCCGCACGCCGATCGCGTAGGCAGCGATCGCTGCGGTTCCGTAGCCCGAGAGGATCTTGAAGTAAGTGAGGAGAGCGAGGCTCATGATGAGCCGCTCGCCCATCGACGGCAGCGAGACCCACAGTGCTTCGCCGGCGACGTCCCACATGCGCCGTACGTCGGACCATCCGAATGTGACGACGAGCCCGTCGCGCCCCGCGATGCGGGAGACGACGATGTACAGCACGAACCCCACGGTGTGCGCGCTGAGCGTCGCGATCCCGGCGCCGACGAGCTCGAGGCGTGGCAGACCCAACGCCCCGAAGACGAGCAGCAAGCTGAGCACGGTCTTCACCGTCATGACGCAAGCGGCGATGAGCATCGGCCCGCGCGTGCTGCGGTTCGCGCGCAGGCTCGATTCGTACATGAACGCCGCGCCGTAGAGGACCATGGAGGCCGCGAAGAGACGAAGGTACGGCACCGACAGCTCGATGACTGCGGGCTCCGCGTCGAGGAGGCCGAGGAGGGTACGCGGGATGGCGAGCGCGAGCCCGAAGCCGAGCGACGCGACGGCTCCCGCCACGAACACCGAAGCCGCGATCGCGCGACGCCCGCGCGCAACGTCGCGAGCGCCGGTGGCCCGCGCCACGAGCGCGACGCAACCGATCCCGACGGATTGCACGAGCGTCTCGATGACGTGAACGCACTGCGCCGCGTATCCCCATGCCGCCACCGTCTGGCGTCCAAGGCGACCCACGAGAGCGACATCGATGACGTCGACGACATTCACGACGACGAACGACAGGATCGCCGGCCACGCCATCGCCCAGATGTCGCGGTCGAGGCTCCGCTCGTGCACCCGCGCGGGGGGCAGGGACTCTGCCCCGCTCCGATCAACCGCGCTCGCCATTCTTCGTCGGCGCGGAACCTAGCACTGATTGGCTGGCCGGCGTCGAGCGCGGCGTTCGCGCTCGTGGAGTCGACTCGTCAGTGGCTGGCACGCGGTCGCCGGAAGGCCCCGGACTGAGACGCAGGATTTCCCAACGTTTCGCGCGAGTTTCGTCGACTTGTAATCAATTGTCAGGGGGCCCCGTCCGTCATGGCTGTACCCGGCGGCCGCTCTTAAGTTGGAAACTGGGATGAAAGACACGGCTCGTAACCAGCTCGGAGCGCTCCTCGCGCTGCTGCTCACGGCCGGCTGTGCCGGCGCGTCGGGTGACGGCTCCGCGCTCCAGGCGAAGAGCGCCCTGACCGCCTCGGCGCCGGTGTCCGCCGAGCGCCAGCTGCTCGAGGCCGGCGACGTCGTCACTCGTCCCCTGGACTTCGAACGCGGCGCCTCCCATTACGTCGGAGGTGTCGCGACGGGATTGGTCCACGCGACCCCGGACCGCGTCCTCGCGGCCATCCATGACGTCGGTGCGCTCCGGGCCATGCTCCCCCACACGAAGCAAGTGGCCCTCGTCGAAGCGCAGGGCGCCTCGCGCCGTATCGAGCTGCTGCAGGGCAGCTCGCTCGTGGAGGCGAAGTACACCGTCGAGCTGTCGCCGGACGGTCGCCCTGGTGAGCTCGGCTTCAGGCTGGACCGCTCGCGACCGCACGACATCGACGACGTGTACGGTTACTTCAAGGTCGAGCGGTTCGACGACGAGCGTAGCGTCGTCACGGTCGCCGCGGCGGTGGACGTGGGTTCGAGCCTGACCATCTTCCTCTTCGGCAAGAAGGTGCAGGACGTGATCCTGTCCACGCCGCACGCGATGCGCGACTACTTCTCGCACGCCGAGACGCAGCCCGGCGCGCCGATGGTCGCCGCGAACCGCTGACGCGACTCCGCTCTCGCGGTCAGGTCGGCGGAGCAGCGGCTGGAGGCTCCTTGCGCTGCTTCTTCATCCATGCGCGGGATTTTTCGAGATAGGGCTCGAGCTTCGCCTTTGCGAAGCCGACCCATATCTTTTCGATCTCCCCCAGGTGCTCGCGCGTGAGCTTGATCGGATCCGTGGGTGCTTTCGTTTCTGCCATTCCGTCCATGTGAACCTCCCGGATGCGAGATGACTCGACATCGTCCATGGTCTGATCCATGGCGGTTTCTCACCGGTTTCTGAACGCTGCAGTGATGAAGAGCGGCCCATCGCTCGAAAGTGCGCGCGCCGACGAAGGAACTCCATTGTCGCGATCACCGCTCGGTCCGCCGGACCGACGAGATTGTCGTTTCGCGGGCGTGAACCGCTGAGGTCCGGTCCCCGGAGGCGGCGCGTTCCTGCGAAAATTGCGGCGACGATGGGTGGAGCGCGACGAACACGATGCGCCGCGACCCGAGCGACAAATTCGGGCTTCGGGTCTCGCACGCGCGACATATTTGTCGGCCCTCTTCAATCCGACACTTTTCGTGGTCGTTTCTCGGCCTCGAACGCACGGGTCCGCCGCCACCGTCCGCCGGCAAATTCAGCACGAATCACGGAGCGACCGTCACGTGGCACGCAGGTTGCCATTGGCCGTCCGCATGCCTTGCTTCCCGTCCTGCTCATCGTCGCACGACGCACGCGGCCTCTGCGCCGCTGCGCTCGTCGTCGGCTGCACACTTTCTTCGGCGCGCATCGCGTTCGCACAGGAGGCGGCGACGCCGACCGACTCCGCCCCTGCTCCAG
>CAYUAW010000002.1:27958-65115 GCA_964442485.1 uncultured Polyangiaceae bacterium | reverse complement strand
CGGCACCGTACTCGCTGCCGTGGCAGCTGCGGCCCGCAGCCGCCACGACGACCGTCCGTCTCGATACGGCGTTCGCCTTCTACGAGGACCCCGTGTCGCACCACTCGGGGTTCACGACGGTGCCGATGGCGTCGTTCTCCTACAAGGTCGTGACGGGGTTCGCGCCGATGGTGCGCATCGGTCTCGTGCAGAACTCGCCGCCGGACGCGACGGCTCCTGCAGCGAACCCACCGTCGGGGTTCGGCTTCCTCAATCCCGTGGTCGGCGGGACCTACGCGCTCGAGCTCTCGAAGGAGCTGCGGCTCGCGTTCTTCCTCGGCCTGACGATCCCTGTGGGCCTCGGAGGAGGTGACAACCCCGACAGAGGCAACAAGCTCGCGCGCACGGTGGGCATCCCCGCTCGCTCGGCGATGGACAACGCGATGTTCGCCGTCAACGACTTCACGGTGTTCCCTGGCGTCGACTTCGCGTTCGTGTCGGGCGGGTTCACCGCGCAGGCCGAGGCGACGCTCTTCCAGCTGACCCGCGTTCGCGGCTCCGCCGACCAGAAGGACTCGTCGCGAACGAACCTCACGATGGGCCTGCATGTGGGCTACTTCGTGATCCCGGCAATCTCGCTGGGCGCGGAGATCCGTCACCAGCGGTGGGTGTCGACGCCGAGCACGGTCACCACCCCGTCGTTGCGAGATACGACCACCGTGGCGGTCGGACCGCGGTTTCACTTCCAGGTTTCGAAGGGCAAGTGGTTCCGACCCGGGATTGCCTTCGCCTTCCCTCTCGACGACCCGATGAAGAAGAGCAGCTACAAGATCGTGCAGCTCGATCTCCCGTTCTCTTTCTAGACAGTCTTTCAGGAAGGACACGCGCTGATGAGCACCCATCACGGAAGATACTGGATCTCGAAGTGGCAGCCGGACGACCCGGCCTTCTGGAGCGGCCAGGGCAAGCGCATCGCCTGGCGCAACCTCGTCTGGTCGATCCTCGCGGAGAACGTCGGTTTCTCGGTCTGGCTCGTCTGGAGCGTGGTCGCTGCACGGCTGAAGCAGAAAGGTTTCGCGTACACGACGGACCAGCTCTTCCAGCTCGTCGCCATCCCCGGGCTCGTCGGCGCGCTCATGCGCTTCCCCTACACCTTCGCGGTGCCGAAGTTCGGCGGGCGCAACTGGACCATCGTGAGCGCGCTCCTGCTGCTCATCCCCACGACGCTGCTCGTCTACCTCGTTCAGCGTCCGGAAACCCCCTTCTGGCTGATGGCGTGCGCCGCGGCCACCGCCGGGCTCGGCGGCGGCAACTTCTCGTCGAGCATGGCGAACATCTCGTTCTTCTTCCCCGACAGCGAGAAGGGCTTCGCGCTGGGGCTCAACGCGGCCGGCGGCAACATCGGAGTGAGCACGGTTCAGCTCCTCGTGCCGATCGTCGTCGGGTTCGCGCTGCTCCCGGGTGCGTCCGCGAAGGGCCCTCACCTCGAGAACGCGGGCCTCATGTGGCTGCCGCTCATCGTCGTGGCCGCCATCGGCGCGTCCCTCTTCATGAACAACCTGACGACGGCGAAGTCGAGCTTCAAGGATCAGGTCATCGTCGCGCAGCGCGGTCACACGTGGATCATGTCGTGGCTGTACATCGGCACTTTCGGGTCGTTCGTCGGATTCTCGGCGGCGTTCCCGCTGCTTCTGAAGACGCAGTTCCCGGAGGTCACCTCGAACCTAGCGTTCCTCGGCGCGCTCGTCGGCTCCGTCGCGCGCCCACTCGGCGGCAAGCTCGCCGATCGCCTGGGGGGAGCGCGGGTCACGTTCTGGAACTTCGTCGCCATGACGCTCGCGAGCCTCGGGCTCCTGTGGTCGCTCCAGACTCACAGCTTCGAAGCGTTCCTTACCGTCTTCCTGCTGCTCTTCATGACGACCGGCATCGGCAACGGGTCGACGTTCCGGATGATCCCGGTGATCTTCCGGACGTACCATGTTCTCCGCGCTGCGGGCCGTGGTACGGAGGCGGAGGCTGCGGCGATCGGCGTGGCGCGCCGCGAGACGGCGGCCGTCATCGGTATCGCCGCCGCCATCGGCGCGCTCGGCGGTTACTTCATCCCGCGCGCGTTCGGCGCGTCGATCAAGGCGACCGGCGGACCGAGCCTGGCCATCACCTACTTCGTCGCATTCTACGTGACGTGCGTCGGCACGACGTGGTGGTGCTATCTGCGCCGGTCGTTCCTGACGGCGCGCTTGCCGAGCCTCGCCCAGGCGGGCGCGTAGGCCGCGGGCCGCGGAGCAGATGATGGACGCACGAAGCAGCAAGGGCAGCCGGCCGCGCCTCGTCGTGGTCGGCAACGGCATGGTCGGACACCGGTTCGTCACGGCGGCCGCCGAGCGGGGGCTTGCGGAAGCTTTCGAGATGGTGGTCGTCGGTGAGGAGCCGCGACTCGCATACGATCGCGTGGGGCTGTCGAAGTGGTTCGACGGCAAGTCGGAGAGCGAGCTGTCGCTGGTCGCCGACGGCGAGTACGCCGCGCTCGGCGTCGAGGTCATCCTCGGCGACGCAGTCGTCTCGCTCGATCGCGCGTCGCGGAAGGTCGTCCTCGCTTCGGGCCGTGAGCTCCTCTACGACAAGGTCGTCCTCGCGACGGGCTCGTCCGCGTTCGTCCCGCCCATCCCCGGCCGCGAGCTGCCCGGCTGCTTCGTGTATCGCACGCTCGACGATCTCGCGAAGATCCGCGACGCCTCCCGGGGCGCGAAGCACGGCGCGGTCATCGGCGGCGGCCTCCTCGGTCTCGAGGCGGCGAACGCCTTGCTGTCGCTCGGTCTCGAGACCCACGTCGTCGAGTTCGCACCGCGGCTAATGCCGTTGCAGGTCGACGACGTCGGCGGGGCTCTCCTCAAGAAGCGCATCGAGGAGCTCGGCGTGCACGTGCACACGGCGACCTCCACGCGGGAGATCGCGGGCGGCGACGACGGTCGCGTCGCCGCGCTCCGCTTCTCCGACGGCACCGACGTCGACGTCGACATGGTGGTGTTCTCGGCCGGCATCCGCCCGCGGGACGAGCTCGCGCGCGCCGCGGGACTGGGCCTCGGGGAGCGGGGCGGCATCGCCATCGACGCGACCTGCCGCACAAGCGACGCGAACGTGTTCGCGATCGGTGAGTGCGCGGTGTTTGGCGGCAAGGTCTACGGCCTCGTGGCTCCCGGCTATCGCATGGCCGAGGTCGCCGCGGCGGCCCTCTCGGGCGACCGGGCGGAGTCCTTCGAGGGCTTCGACATGAGCACGAAGCTGAAGCTCCTCGGCGTGGACGTCGGGAGCTTCGGCGACGCCTTCGGCGCGACCCCAGGGGCGCGCATCGTGAGCCTCTTCGACGGCGCTTCCTCCGTCTACAAGAAGGTCGTGCTGAGCGAGGACAGGAAGCAGCTCCTAGGCGGCATGCTCATCGGAGACGCTTCGGCGTACACCGAGCTTCTGGCGCGCGTGCAGACTGCGATGCCCTGCCCGGAGTTCCCAGAAGAGCTGATCGTCCCTCCACGGGAGGGCGGGCGTGCCTCCGCCGGCGTCGACGGGCTCCCCGACGCGGCGATGATCTGCTCGTGCAACAACGTCAGCAAGGGCGCCATCTGCGGCGCCATCCGCGACAAGAAGCTCGGCGAGGTCAGCGCGGTCAAGTCGTGCACGAAGGCGGGCACGAGCTGCGGCTCCTGCGTGACGCTCGTCGATCAGCTCCTGAAGCTCGAGCTGAAGCGAGCGGGCGTCGCGGTGAAGAACCACCTCTGCGAGCACTTCCCGCACAGCCGGCAGGAGCTCGTTCACCTGGTGCGCGTGAAGGAGCTCAAGTCGTTCGAGGAGCTCATCCAGCGCCACGGGCGCGGCGACGGCTGCGAGATCTGCAAGCCTGCTGTCGCGTCCATCCTGGCGTCGACCTGGAACGACTACATCCTCCGCAAGGAGCACGTCGGGCTGCAGGACACCAACGACCGCTACCTCGCGAACATCCAGCGCGACGGGACCTACTCGGTCGTGCCGCGGCTCGCCGGCGGAGAGGTCACCCCCGAGCAGCTCATGGTGATCGGCGCCGTCGCCAAGAGGTACGGGCTCTACACGAAGATCACGGGCGGCCAGCGCATCGATCTTTTCGGCGCGCGGCTCGAGCAGCTACCGGATATCTGGCGCGATCTCATCGCCGCCGGGCTCGAATCGGGGCACGCCTACGGGAAGGCGCTTCGCACGGTGAAGAGCTGCGTCGGGAGCACGTGGTGCCGGTACGGGGTGCAGGACTCGGTCGGCTTCGCAGTGCGCGTGGAGAACCGCTACAAGGGCCTCAGGAGCCCCCACAAGCTGAAGGGCGCGGTTTCGGGGTGCGCGCGCGAGTGCGCCGAGGCGCAGGGCAAGGACTTCGGCGTCATCGCGACGGAGAAGGGCTACAATCTCTATGTCTGCGGCAACGGCGGCATGAAGCCGCAGCACGCCGTGCTCCTCGCCGGCGATCTCGACGAGGATACACTGATCCGCTACCTCGACCGTTTCCTCATGTTCTACGTGAGGACGGCGGATCGACTGCAGCGTACGGCGTCGTGGCTGAACGCTCTCGATGGCGGCCTCGACTACCTGAAGAGCGTCGTCATCGACGACGCTCTTGGCATCTGCACGGACCTCGAGGCCGACATGGCCCGCGTCGTCGAGACCTACCAGTGCGAATGGCGCACCACCGTCGAGGATCCCGAGAAGGTGAGGATGTTCCGTCCGTTCCTGAACTCGAACGCCCCCGACCCGAGCGTGATGTTCGTACCCGAGCGCGCCCAGCATCGGCCTGCGCATTTCCACGAGAAGGCGCCGCTCTTCGATTCACGTCGAGTCCGCTTGCCCGTCGTGCACGCCTGAGGGAAAAGCACATGGGAGCCGTAGCACTGGTGGAAAGAAAGCCGGACGCTCAGCGAGACACTGTCTGGATGGACGTCTGCGCCGTCGACGATCTCGTCCCCGGGACCGGCGGCGCCGCCCTCGTCAACGGCGAGCAGATCGCAGTCGTCCGCGCACGCGACGGGCGCGTCTTCGCGCTGTCGAACTTCGATCCGTTCAGCAAGGCGTTCGTGATCGCCCGGGGCATCGTGGGGGACAGGGGAGGCGTCGCGAAAATCGCCTCCCCGATCTACAAGCAGAGCTACAGCCTGGAAACGGGCGAGTGCCTCGACGACCCCACCGTTCGCCTCGCCACCTACCCGGTGCGCATCGTCGGCGGACGTGTACTCCTGGCCGTCCGTCTGGCCCCGGAGCGCGAATGAAGACCACGGGAGCCGCGCTGGCGGCGCCGCGATGAAGAGCTCCGCAGTCAGGCGGAAAAGTGTTCGTGTGTCCTTCGCGGCGACGGTCGGGATCCGCCGCGGCTCTCGTGGGCTTTTCCCGGCAGGGCGCTCGTGGCAGAGAGCACGTCGTGCTCGCCTGCCCCCATCGCCCGCCGTGCCCGGGTTGTCCACGCCTCGGTGAGCCCGGCGTCGCGCCGGGTCCACTTTCGGAGCTCGAGTCGCTCGCAGAGGCCCGCGGACTTCCGGGGGTCGGGGTGGTCCGTGGTGCCGACACGGGGTTCCGGTACCGTGCGCGCCTCGCGGTGCGAGGCCGTGCCCGCTCGCCGAAGCTCGGGATCTTCGAGGCGGGCTCGCACCGGGTCGTCGACATACCTCGGTGCCTCGTCCATCACCCGCTCGTGAACGACGTCGCCTTCGCGGCACGCGCCGCAATCCGCGAGACCGCCACACCGACCTACTCCGACGACGCGCACGCCGGGCTCCTGCGCTACCTGCAAGTCGTCGTGGAGCGCGCAACGAGCACGGCCCAGGTCGTCGCGGTCGCGAACGACGAGACACCCGAGCGGAGCATGGCGTTCCTGTCGTCGCTTGCCGGGCGCCTCGGCCCCCGGCTGCATTCCCTGTTCTGGAACGGCAACGTGGCGCGCACCAATTCGATCCTCGGGCCGTCGTGGCAGCGGATCTCCGGACCGGTGGCGGTGGAAGAGCGCGTGGGCGGCGCGCGCGTCTTCTATCCACCGGGCGCCTTCGGCCAGAGCCACCTCGAGCTGTCGAGCGCGCTCGTGGACGCCGTTCACGCCTTCGTCCCTCACGGCGCGCGTGTGCTCGAGCTCTACGCCGGCGTCGGTGCCATCGGGCTGGGCCTCTCGCCGCGGGTGAAGGAGCTCGCAGTGAACGAGCTCGCGGCCGATTCGCTGCGCGGTCTCGAGCTGGGCGTCGCGGCACTCGATGCCGACAAGCGCGCCCGCGTGCGCGTGCTGCCCGGCCCAGCGGGCAGCGCCATCACCTCGATGGACGCTCCGGATGTCGTCATCGTCGATCCGCCGCGGCGCGGGCTCGACGCCGACGTGCTCGCCTCGCTGGTGCAGCGCCCTCCGAAGATGCTCGTCTACGTGGCGTGCGGACTCGAGTCGTTCCTGTCGGACGAGCGCGCGCTGGCGCTCGGGGGCCGGCTACGGCTGGCCGAGCTCGCCGCCTACGATATGTTTCCGCACACCGAGCACGTCGAGACGCTCGCCCGGTTCGACCGCGTCGACTGAACGCCTCGCGACGGGGAATGACACGGCCACAGGGGCGCGTTATCCTCCGGCGGAATGTCGAAGATGGGGTCGGTCGCGTTCGCGGTGCTGGGTGATAAGCTGACGTTTTCGCTCGCACCGAGGAAGCCGCGGCCAGAAGGAACGACGGTGAGCCCGACCGTGGCTCAGACGATCCTCGTCCGCTACGACCTTGGGCACCATGCCATCCAGGGCCGCGCAACGGCAGCACGCGCCCAGGACGGAACGCGAAGCGCTATCGTGGAAGGCCTGTAGCCATGCCGAACGATCCTGACGCCCCCACGCAAGACCCCTCCCTCTACGAGCTGCTCGGCGGCGAGCACGCGATCGAGGCGGCCGCGGGTCTCTTCTACGAGAAGGTGCTGGCGGATCCGCTGACGGCGCCGTTCTTCCAGAACCTCGACATGCCGGCACAGGTCCGAAAGCAGATCGCGTTCATGGCCCACGCCTTCGGCGGCCCGAACGGGTACAAGGGGCGCGATCTGCGGACGGCGCATCGCCCCCTCGTGATCCAGGGGCTCGGCGATGCCCATTTCGACGCCGTCGCAGGGCACCTCCGCACGACGCTGCAAGAGCTGGGCGTGGCCGAAGCCCTCGTCGAGAGAAGCCTGGCGATCGTCGGGAGCGTTCGCAACGACGTCCTCGACCGCTGAGATGGCGGACAGCGGACCGGCAATCACGCGAGTCGTCCTGCGCCGGGATGGCACCGTGGAAGAGCTGTCCCTCGACGGCTTCCTGGCGCTCCCCTTGAACCAGCGCATCGAGCTCATCCTCGAGCGCGCCGTCGAGTTCTACGCTGGCGACGAACTCATCGAGCGACAGACCGCGATGAAGCTCCTCCGGACGGCGCGGAAGTAGCGCAAGGCACCGCACGAACGGCGCCGTCAGCGGTGGGTCTTCCGCAGCGGGAGCTCGGGAAGCAACCAGGTGACGAGCCAGCCGACGGCGACGAGCCCCGCGACACAGGCGTAGACCCGCGTGACGGCGATGGCGAACGCCACGCGAATCCCCGTCGCTACCCGCTTCATCGTTTCGTCCGCCTCGCGATCGAACTGGGCGCGGAGCGACGGCAAGAGGGCCGCCCTGGTCTCCTCCGGAGCCCCGAACACCTCGCGCGCACGCTTGCGCGTCTGGGCGTCGTCGTCGAGCACGGCGCGCTCGAGGCCCGTCCCGTCACCCGACGCCGTGGCATCGCGCGCGGCGGAGAACCGCCGATCCATCTCGGCGTGTACGGAGGCGCGCACCTTGGCGACCAGCACCTCCACCCCCTGGTTGCGGATCGGCGCGCTGCGGGCCGCCGAGGCGCCCGGGACGCCGGCCAGTTCCGTGCGCAGAGCGCCGACCAGCCCGAAGCCGAGCAACGCGCCAAGCCCGGCGGCGCCCACCAGCCCGCCGATCTGACGGAAGAATTGCGCGCCGCTGGTGGACTGCCCGATCTTCGAGAAGTGAACGGCGTTCTGCACGGCGAGCGGGAAGAGCGGAAACGTCGGGCCGAGCCCCGCGCCGCACAGAACCATGTACGCGGTCACACGGCCGTAGCTGACGTCCACCGGCATGCGAGCAAGGAGCACCATCCCGACGAACAGCAGCGATTCTCCGACGAGCATCAGTGGCTTGTAGCGACCGATGCGCGTCGCCACCTGCCCGCCCACGACGGATCCGAACACGAGCCCGAGCGACAGTGGGATGAGGCTGATGCCGGCGCGCGTCGCAGACACCCCGACGACGTTCACCAGGAATAACGGGAGGAAGATGACGGTGCCGAACATCGCGGCGCCCAACAGGAAGACCGCCGCGCTGGAGACGGCGAAGACGCGGTTCTCGAAGAGCCGCAGATCGATGACGGGGTGCTCGATGCGCAGCGAGCGCACTGAGAAGAGGACGAGTGCGACCGCGGTCGCCGCGAAGAGGGCAAGGCGCAGCGACGAACCGCCCCCGAGCGAGGCAGGATCGAGCGACAGGGCGAGCACCATCGGGACCAGCCCCAGCACGAGCAAGCCCGTCGACGCGACGTCGATGCGCCGCGGGCCACCCTCCGGGATCAAGGGCGGCATCCGGGCGACGATGCCCAGCGAGACGAGACCGATCGGAAGGTTCACGTAGAAGACCCACCGCCAGCCCGAGATCCCGGGCACGAGCGAGCCGCCGTGATCGGTCAAATACCCTCCGGCGAGCGGACCGAGCACGCTGGCGAGCCCGAACGTCGCTCCCACCAGCCCCTGGTAGCGGCCCCGGATCGCCGGCGGAAAGAGATCGGCGATGATGATGAACGCCATCGCGAAGAGCCCCGCCGCCCCGAGTCCCTGGATCCCGCGGAACACGATGAGCTGCGTCATGGCGTCGCCGAGAAGCGGCAGCGTGCCGAGCCCGCCGGAGAGCCCGCATAGCGCCGAACCGACGAGGAAGAGGGAGATCGCCCCGAGCTCGATCGCGCGACGGCTGTGCATGTCGGCGAGCTTCCCGTAGATCGGCACCATAACGGTGGAGCCGAGCATGTACGCGGTGGCGGTCCACGTGTAGCGCGAGAGACCGTGAAGCTCCTCGACGATCCGCGGCAGGGCGGTCGCGACGATGGTTTGATCGAGCGCGCCGAGGAAGAGCGCGAGCAGGACACCGAGGAGGGTTCGTTTCGCGTGGGGCGCGATGCCGGAGCCGTCCACCATCTAGCCTCGAACCCCCCGGGGGCCGAGCATGCTCTCCGGACGGACGATGGCGTCGAACTCCTCGGCGGTGACCACTCCCAGCGACAGCGCAGCTTGTCGCAGCGTGGTCCCCTCGCGATGCGCCTTCTCCGCCACGGCCGCGGCGGAATCGTACCCGATGAGCGGCGTCAAGGCCGTGACCAGCATGAGCGACGCCTCCAGGTGCTCCCGGATGCGCTCGTAGTTCGGCTCGATGCCGCTCGCACAGAACTCACGAAAGCTATCGCAGCCGTCGGCCAGGAGGCGCGCGCTCTGCAGGAAGCAGTGGGCGATCAGGGGCTTGTTCGTGTTGAGCTCGAAGTGGCCACCCGCGCCACCGATGTTCACCGCCACGTCGTTGCCGAACACCTGGGCGGACAGCATGACGAGCGCCTCGCACTGCGTGGGGTTCACCTTGCCCGGCATGATGGAGCTCCCCGGCTCGTTCTCCGGGATGACGAGCTCGCCGATGCCGGCGCGCGGCCCGGACGAGAGCCAGCGCACGTCGTTCGCGATCTTCGTGAGCGAGGCGGCGACCGTCTTCAGCGCGCCGTGCGCGAAGACGAGCGCGTCGTGGGCGGCCAGTGCCTCGAACTTGTTCGGCGCCGTCACGAGAGAGAGCCCGCTGAGCTCGGTGAGCTTCGCCGCGACGCGCACGCCGAATTCGCGGTGCGCGTTGAGCCCAGTTCCGACGGCCGTCCCCCCAAGAGCGAGCTCGCCGAGGTGAGGCAGGGTCTGCTCGAGGTGCAGGGCGCCGTGGGCGAGCTGCGATGCCCAGCCCCCGATCTCGTCGCCAAGGGTGAGCGGCGTCGCGTCCTCCAGGTGGGTCCTGCCTATCTTCACGACGGTGGCGAAGCGCGCCGCCTTTTCCGCGAGCGTCTCGTGCAGCGCGCGCATCGCCGGAAGGACTCGCCGGACGACCGTCTGCGACGCGGCGATGGCCATCGCGGACGGGAACACGTCGTTCGACGATTGGCCCCGGTTCACGTGGTCGTTGGGGTGCACCTTCCGCCCGTCCCCGCGCACGCCACCGAGGAGCTCGCTCGCGCGATTGGCGAGGACCTCGTTGACGTTCATGTTGGTCTGCGTGCCGCTCCCCGTCTGCCAGACTACGAGGGGAAACTCGACGTCGTGAGCCCCCGAGAGCACCTCGTCGGCGGCCTGCTGGATCGCGAGCCCGACGTCCGCCGGAAGCTCGCCGAGCTCCACGTTCACCGCCGCCGCGGCCTTCTTCACCAGAGCTATCGCATGGATCAGGGCGACGGGCATGCGCTCGCCCGAGATGCGAAAATGCTCGATGCTGCGCGCGGTCTGCGCTCCGTAGAGCCGCTCCGCGGGCACCTCCACGGGGCCCATGGAGTCGTGCTCGACCCGAAAATCGCTCTTCATCGCCGCTCAACGTTTCCAGGAAACATGTCCGTCCGCCAGCGATATCAGAGCTCCCGGGGCTCGCGCGCCTCGACCACTGCCTGCACTGCCTCCGGAACCGCCGTCAGGAAGTCGTAGCCAGTATCGGCCTCGATGTGATCGATGGAGGTCACGAAGTCCTGCCAGGGCCTTCGGCCGACGCCCGCTTCGTTCGGCATCTCGACCGCGACCGTGTGCGTGGCGATCGTGACGTCCTTCGCCCCCTGCCCTCGCTCGAGGGCGACGACGATCTTGAACGTCGCCCTGGGCACAGCGATTCCGTGCCCGATCCGCGAGGGAGCGTCACCGTACACACCTCCGGCGACGAGGTAGAGCACGCTGTCGGGGCGGGTCGCGCGGGCTCGCTCGTATTCCTCGAGCTTCTCCCAGGGCCCGGCGTTGAGCTCGTGGAGCTGCGGCTCCATGTTCGTCATCACGAAGGTACGCCGCGCCGACTCCTGGGTTGCGCTGCGGTCTCCGAAGGGACAGAGGTGACCGCGATCGTAGGGGCGCTCGTAGTCGTGCGGCGTCACCCGGTACATGCCGGCGGGGAGCAGCGCGTCGGCGTGGAATGCGTCATGACGGCGCACGTGACCGAGGTCTGTGGCCTCGAGCCGCCACGCGACCCAGTTCGGTCCCCTCAGGCGCGCGCTGTACGACACGAGGAACGCCGTCTCGTCGAGCAACGCATCGTCGCTGTCGTCCGCGTCCTTCGGGAGCCCGAGAGCGACGTGGAAGTTGCGCGCGGCGGCCGTGCGATCGATGGGCGCGCCTTCCCCGGGCGACGACTCTGCCGAATTCCCGCCTGCGCGCGGGTCGACGTGCGATTCGCCGCCTGGGTTGTGCGGCGGCGAGAGATCGCTCGTGCAGGCTTCGAACAGCAACGCGGACGCGAACGCCGTGAGAAGGAGCGCGACGACCCAGGAGCGCATCTTGAACTCGTCGCGTCCCTGGGCCTACGACCTCCCGGCTGTTTACGCGCGCTCGACCACCAGCGCGACGGCTTCGCCGCCGCCGATGCACAGCGTCGCGAGCCCCTTCTTGTCGCCGCGGGCCTTCATAGCGTAAAGGAGCGTCGTGAGGATCCGCGCGCCCGATGCGCCGATCGGGTGACCCAGCGCGACGGCGCCGCCGCGCACGTTGACCTTCGCGAGGTCGAGGCCGGCGAGCTTCGAGCAGGCCATCGCAACGCAGGAGAATGCCTCGTTGATCTCCCAGAGATCGATGTCGGAGGTCTTCATGCCGAGCCGCTTCAGCGTGACGTCGATGGCCTTGGCCGGCGCGGTGGTGAACCACTCCGGCGCCTGTGCGGCCGATCCGTAGCCAACGATCCGCGCCAGCGGCTCGAGCTTCCGCTCCTTCACGGCACGCTCGCTGGCGAGCACCACGGCAGCGGCGCCGTCGTTGATGCTGGAGGCGTTGGCCGCCGTGATGGTCCCGTCGGCGGCGAAGGCGGGGCGGAGCTTGCCGAATTTCTCGACGTCGCCGCGGCCCGGTTCCTCGTCGCTCTTCACCACCGTCTTGTCGCCCTTCTTCTGGGCAATCTCCACGGCGGCAATTTCGGCGTCGAAGAGCCCGTCTCGCTGTGCGGAGAGCGCCCGCGTGTAGCTCTCCTTCGCGAAGGCGTCCTGTGCCTCGCGCGACAGCGAGTGCTCCTTTGCGCACAGCTCGCCGGCCTGCCCCATGTGGTAGTCCTTGTAAGGATCCCACAGTCCGTCGAAGATCATACCGTCGACGATCTTGTCGTCGCCCATGCGATAGCCTGTACGGGCCTTCGTGAGGTAGTAAGGCACGTTGGACATGGACTCCATACCGCCGGTCACCACGACCTCCGCGTCACCGAGCATGATGGCGCGGGCGCCGAAGACGACAGCCTGGAGGCCGGAGCCACAGACCTTGCTCACCGTCGTGCAGGGAACGGTGTTCGGCACCTTTGCCTTCAGGGACGCCTGACGGGCGGGCGCCTGCCCGATCCCCGCGGAAAGGACGTTCCCCATGAACACCTCGTCGACCTCCTCCGGGCGGACCCGGGCGCGCTCGAGGGCTGCCGCGATGGCCACCGCCCCGAGCTCGGGGGCACGGAGCGAAGAGAGCGCCCCGAGGTAGGAACCGATGGGGGTACGGGTCGCGCCGACGATGAAAACGTCACGAATGCTCTTGTCCATGGCTTCTCCGCTCGCTGCGGGTCGTCGCAGCGCATGGGGAGCATACAACACAACCGAGACAGGTTCGGTAGCCCCTCCCGGACTCGAACCGGGACGACCTCGCGGTCCGAGCATTTTAAATGCCCTGCGTCTACCGTTCCGCCAAGGGGCCGACAATCGCCGGCTCTCGCCGGCAAGCGCTGAGGATTAGCGGCAACGCGCGACGAAAGCGAGCCCCTCGTTGCCCTGGCGCCCCCGGAAGCCACTCCCTCGAGCGCCGCACCCATGTTTCCACCGTCGGCGCACGGAGGCGAGGCCGACGCCACGGCACACACCCGTGTACGGCAACGGTCCGCACATCGAACCGACACACGGGAGGTGTGTAACTACTGCACACGTCAGCGATTCCGCGGAGTTCGAAAGCGATTCCTTTTGCCACGACCGGCCGGCCATCGACGCAGTAAGGACGGCGTTGAGAAAATACCCTCTGGCAAAGTTCCTTAGTCTGACGCACATATGGGTCGCACCCGTGAGGCACGTGTAAAGAATAGAGCCGCCGTGTGCGACCACCTTTCTTGCCAGATATCGGCGTCCCTTGTGGCGCGCGATGCGGACCGTCCGGCCCCGACATGACCCAGGAGACGTTATGACTTTTTTTGCTCGACTCCTCGCCGCAGCCCTCGTGCTGCCGCAACCGTACTACCTGCCCGGGCACGAGCCCGAGACGGCCGCAGAGCGCGCGAGCCGCATCGAGATGATCGTCTCATCTGCGGTAACCGAGTCGCGAGAGGTCGAGGGGTGGCCGGGGACGCCGGAAGATCTCGCTGCGGCCATCCTCTCCGTCACCTGGTTCGAATCCCGCCGCTGGGCGCTCGAGGTGCACGAAGGGCGTCGCCGAGGAGACCATGGTGCATCGGTTTGCCTCGCCCAGATCTGGACCTACGACCGCTCGCTCGCCGGTACCTCACCTGAAGCGACGCGAAGGTGCTTCCGCAAGGCGGCGCAGATCCTCTCCATGCACGCAAACCGGTGCGGCATCAGGAAGATGGACGAGATGAACATGGCTCGCCTGCTCGGCGCGTACGGCACTGGGCGCACCTGTCACACGATGCCATGGGCGCGGAAGCGCGCGCGGCTCTGGGGGCGCCTGATGGACGCCGCGACGGAATCGAGCGACCCCTCCTCGCCAAGGATGCATGCGCTGCCTCCCCGAAAGCTGACCGGCGTGCTCGAGGACGAGGCGTGGAAGCGGCCTGCGCGCGCCAAGACGGTAATGACGCTCGCGGCGCATTGACCACGCGCCTACCGCGAGCGGTAGCTCGAATGGCCATATCCGGCCATCGCGGCTCGTCATGGCCCGATTCCCTCCCGGAGCCCGCATTCGCGCTGAAAACGCGGCCTCCTGGCCGGGTGGATTCGCTTTCGTGAAGAACGTCCGTCAACGGTTTGCCGGAAAGCCAGGACGATGAGATGCTCTGACAGACTGGGGCGATCTCGATGGCCGGAAGAGTTCTCTTGGCGGGTACTCGCGGCGCGCATGCCGATGGCTTGCGCGCGGCGCTGGCTCGCCGTGGATACGTGATGCTCGGCGAACCCGACGAGCCGGCCGACTTCGACGTCGTGCTCTCCGTGTGTGACGCGCTCACCGCGCCGTGCCCGGACGCCATCGCGCGTGTCGACGGCCGTGCGGTGGTCGTCGTCGATCCCGAACCGAGCGTCGAACGCACCGTCGCGGCGCTGCGCGCAGGCGCGTGCGACTACGTCGCCGATCCGGACGACGTCGACGCGGTGGACACGGCGTTGCGCCGGATCCTCGACAAGCGCGCCATCGAGGACAGCTTGCGCGGGCTCGGGGCGCGCGACGCACCCTTCGGAGGTTCGGAAGCGATCCTGCTCGGCGAGAGCGCCGCCACGCGTCGTGTCCGCGCGACCCTCGAGCGCCTGCGGAGCTCCGACTCGACAGTGCTGGTCACCGGGGAGAGCGGCACCGGGAAGGAAGTCGTGGCGCGGCTTCTTCATCGCAACGGACGACGGCGTGGCGGTCCCTTCATCGCGGTGAGCTGCGCGGCGCTGCCCGCTCACCTCGTCGAGAGCGAGTTCTTCGGGCACGCCCGCGGCGCGTTCACCGGCGCGGAGATCGCCCGCCGGGGCCTGCTCGTGGAGGCATCCGGCGGAACGCTCTTCCTCGACGAGGTGAGCTCCATGCCGATGCCGACGCAGGCGAAGCTCCTTCGCGCGATCCAGCAGCGCACGGTTCGGCCGCTCGGCAAGGCCGCTGAGGTCGAGTTCGACGCGCGCATCATCGCCGCGTCCAACGTGGAGCTCGAGACCGCGGTCTCGGCCGGCGCGTTCAGGGAGGATCTCTACTTCAGGCTCAACGTCGTCCAGATCAAGCTGCCTCCGCTCCGCGAGCGCGGGCTCGACGTGCTGCTCCTCGCACAGCACTTCATCCTGAGGTTCGCGCGGGCGAGCGACAAGCACGTCCTCGGGATGACCACGGGCGCCGCGCGAGCTCTCCTCTCCTACAATTTCCCCGGCAACGTGAGGGAGCTCCAGAACTGGATCGAGGCGGCCGTCGCTCTCACGCGCCACGATCACATCACGGAGAACGATCTGCTCGCGAATCTCCGCGTGCTCCCGCCGAGCGAGGCGAACGCCGACGAAGACTCGCTGTCGTCGTGGGACACGCTCGAGGCCCGTCACATCGCCCGCATCCTGGAGGAGGCGCACGGGAACAAGGCGGAAGCAGCGCGGCTCCTCGGGATCGACCGGAAGACCCTGTACAGGAAGCTTCGCCGTCACGGCACCGACGTCGACGACGGCGAGGGCGACTGACGCCCGTGCCTCGAGCTCGGCGCGGTCCGGCGGCCCGCAGATGGCCGATGCCTCACCGCGCCGGGCGCATCGACCCGGGGCGCTTCACGCGGCGGTACAGCGTTCCCCGATCCATGCCGAGGACCCGGGCGGCCTTCGCAACGTTTCCGCCCACCGCGCGGAGCACCCGTTCGATGTGCTGGTGGCGGAGCGTGTCGAGAGACGGACGGCGGCCGTTGCTGGGCCGGGCCGGCTCCCGGACGGCCGCCGGCAGATCGTGCATCTCGATGAGATCGTCGTGCGCCAGCGCGGCCGCAGCCTCGACGCAGTTCTCGAGCTCCCTCACGTTCCCGGGCCACGAGTAGTGCAGGATCGCCGAGAGTGCTTCGTCGGAGAAAGCGAGCCGCGGACGACCGTGGCGCGCCCGGGCCGCGCGCAGGAAATGATCGCAGAGCTCCCGGATGTCCTCACTCCTGTCGCGCAGCGGAGGAATGTGGACATTCAGCACCTCCAGACGGAAGAGCAGGTCCTCGCGGAAGGTGCCCTGGGTCACTGCGTGGCGCAGGCTGCTGTTCGTAGCGGCGAGGACGCGTGCGTCGAACGGCTCCTCGCGCGTGCCTCCCACCGGCCTCACCGCGCGTTCCTGGAGGGCGCGCAGCAACGCCGGTTGCAGCTCGATGGGCATCGCGCCGATCTCGTCGAGCAGCAAGGTTCCCCCGTTGGCGTCGAGGAAGATGCCACGTCGTGACTCAGCCGCGCCGGTGAACGCGCCCTTCACGTGACCGAACAGCTCGCTCTCCAGTATCTGCGCGGGCACCGCCGCACAGCTCACCGCGACGAACGGGCCGCTCCGGCGAAGGCCGTTCTCGTGCAGGGCGCGAGCGACGAGTTCCTTGCCAGTCCCGCTCTCCCCCGTGATGAGCACGCTCGCGTTTGAGCCCGCGACGAAGCCGACGTATTGCATCAGGTCCCGCATCTTCGAGCTCGAGCCGACGAGGCTCGGCGCGCGAAAGGAACGAGGCGCGTCGTCCAGCTTGCGCACCGCCGGCGGGATCGTCGCGCGGCGCTCGGTCGCGCGCTCGACGGTCGCACAGAGCTCCGCGAGATCGAGCGGCTTCCGCAGGAAGTCGAACGCCTCGGCTCTCATCGCGTCGACGGCGGCTTCCATGCCTCCGTACGCCGTCATCAGGATGAACGGGATCTTCGAGTTGCGGCCCACCCGTTCACATAGGCCGATCCCGTCGAGGATCGGCATGCGCAAGTCCGAAAGGACGACGTCGATGTCCTCGGCGTCGAGGACCCGCAGTGCTTCAATCCCCGAAGTCGCGGTCCTCGTCTCGTATCCGAAATCATCGAGTACTTCTCTCAGGGTGCAGAGCAAATCCGTGTCGTCGTCTACGATCAGAACGCGTGGCGCCATGTTGTCCCCTCGGGGCACCCCATTCCGGGCGAGCCCGTTCATCATTGATGATGGACTCCAGCCATGGAGTGTTTCAAGGGATCCCGCGCGGTTCAACGCGGCGCGGTCCATGATTTGAACTCCGCAGCCGAGCAGTGTTCAGCGCACTCGACGTTCGCGGACGTCGCCGAGGCCGTCTTCGTCGGTCTCGGGGAGTCCATCGAAGTCTTGCACGAGGTCCGATTTCGGAAACATGCCGCTGTGGGCGGGCCAGAGGTCCAGAGTCCCGAGCCACGCCGTGAGCTCACCCCGATGGAGCGGCAGGCTGACGTGGTGCGCAAAGGCGCGGATGGCATCGGCGAAGTCGCGCGCCTCCTGGAACCGCTCGTCGGGCTCGCGCGCGAGCGCGCTCGCGAGGATGAGCCGGAGCTCGAGGGGCAGCCGCGCCGTCGGCTCGGCGATGGCCGAAAGATCCGCCTCATGGCTGCGAGCGATAGTCTCGAGATCGTTGCCCTGGAGGAGCCGCTTGCCCGTCAACAGCTCGTAAAGAACCGCGCCCACCGAGAAGACGTCGCCGCGGGCATCCGCGCTCCATCCGCCCAGATGCTCGGGAGCCATGTACGGCAGGGCGCCCACGTCGTCCGGCTCGCGGCTCTCCGGCCACTGAAAACTCACTTCGCCTCGTGGGCCGACGAAGATGGTGCGCGGCGAGATCTCCAGGCTTTCTCTGTGCGGACGCCGCGGATCGACGGACGCGGGGGGGCGCTCACGGTCCAGGCGATCCAGCATTTCTCGGGCGATCCGCAGCGCTGCGGGCAGCGGCATCGACAAGCCCTTGCGGCGCGCCTTCTCGATCAGTTCCGTGCACGGAACGGCTCCATAGGGGTCCCCCGATCGGTCGTCCTTACAGGATGCGAGACCCTTCAGTGATCCGTTCATCTCAATCTCCTCCGCCGGTGATGAAATACGTCTCTTCCAGCGCCGTCCGCGGCTGCCGCCCTTGCTCGATGCAGCGCGCACAGAACACGATCTCGTCTTCCGCGATCCGGGTCGGCAAACCATGCGTCGAACCGCAGGAGGCGCAGGTCCGGAGCCCCTCGCGCAGCACGCCGGCGTTTGCCAGATCGCGCAACGTGAGGACACCCTTGAGACACCCTGACCAATCGACGACGGGAAGACAGCCTACCGCGCAGCGGTCCATCAGCTGCTCCGCCATGTTTACGGTCTGCTGATCGTCGATCGTGACGGGATTCCTTCTCATGCAGTCCTGCACGCGCGCGGAGCTCCCGGCGACGAGGAGATCGCAGCGACACACGACGCCGACGAGCCGATATCCCCGGACGACGAGCAGGTCGTGCACGCATCTGCGTTGCGCGAGACACTCCGCGGTCCACGTGATGGTTTCGGGACCTACGACGACGGGATTCGACGTCATGATGTCCACGACGTATTTGACTTCCGTGTTCATGTGACGCGCCTCCGCGTTGTAATTTGGAGCAACAACCGTGCCCTCGAACTCACGCGGGCCCGCTCGATCGGACCTCGCGAGATCGCCACGCAAACGCATCTATTCGACAGCCGAGCTCACTGAGGCCGTGGGGCCAAATGCAACATGTGGAAGCGGGGAACGGCCCGAATCGGGGCAACCAAACCGTCGCGAGGACGTCCGTGAGGTCCTCGACACCGGGCCGGTTCCGCCGTGTTCGGTGGACGTCCCGCGTCCCTGAGTTCCTACGAAAAATCAGCTGCGATTCGCATAGATGGAGCTGTTCCTGGGGCTTTTTGAATTTGAAAACCGTTTTCAATTGCGCTAGAGGATCAGCAGACGATGACCCTCGGAGACGTCGCGATCGGCGTGCCGGTGACCGTCACCCACGTGGGCGGCGATCGAGCCTTCCGTCGCCGCCTGATGGAGCTCGGCCTGCTCCCCGGCACGCGCGTCGAGATCGTGCGGGTTGCCCCGCTCGGTGATCCGATCGAGCTCATGACGCGCGGCTGCTTCCTCTCGATCCGTAAGCAGGAGGCCCGGCTGGTCGACGTCAGCCCGGAGCGCGCAGCGATCGCGGTCGTTCGACCGGCTACGGTGCCGATGCGGCCCGGGCTGCCGGCCTCGTCGTGACGGCGCGACAGTCGGCTGCCGCGCTCCGCGCCGCGGCCGAGCCAGAGCGCGGCCCCGCACCACGACGGATCGTGGTGGTCGGCAATCCGAACGTCGGCAAGACCACGCTCTTCAACGCGCTGACACGACAGAACGCGAGGGTCGGCAACTACCCCGGCATCACGGTGGAATGCCGGATGGGGAAGCTCGCGGGTACGATCGACGCCGCGGCGCCAGATGTCGTGGACGTCCCCGGAGCATACTCACTCAGCGCGCGCTCGGCGGACGAGCAGATCGCGATCGCCGCCGTGCTCGGCTTGGGCGAGACGCCGCGTCCGGATCTTTGCCTCATCGTCACCGACGCCGGGCAGATCGTTCGCAACCTGTACCTTGCGCTGCAGATCCTGGAGCTGGGAGTCCCAGCGGTGCTCTGCCTGAACATGATCGACGAGGTGAAGGACAATCCGCCTCGCGCAGAGGCCGTCACCCGCGTCTTCGGCATACCCTGCGTCGCGACCGACGCCCGCTCGGGTACGGGCATCAGCGAGCTTGCTCAGGTGCTCCGCGATTCGCTCGCGCGGCCTAGCTCGAGCTCGGTCGAAGTGCGCTATCCGCCGTCGCTCAGGCCCGACGTGGATGCCGTCGCCGAGCGGCTGCCGAAGGCGTGGCGCTCGTCGGTCGAGCGCGACCGCGCCCTCGCTCGCTGGGCTCTCACCAGCATCGGGGACGACGACGAGCTCGTCGGCGTACCGGACGAGCTCCGCAGCGCGGTCACGGACGTGCGCGCGCGGGCGAGCTCGCGCGACATCGATCAGGAGATCATCGGCGCGCGCTACGCCTTCCTCGACGCGATCGGACCGTCCCTTCACGCGCACGGCTACCAGGAGAAGAAGGCCACGCGGCCGAGCGAGCGTCTCGACAGGATCCTGATCCATCCGGTTTTCGGGTTCGCGATCTTCCTCGTGATCATGATGCTGCTGTTCCAATCGCTCTTCACCTGGGCGGATCCAGCGGTGCATCTGATCGAACGGTTGGTCGCATTCCTCGAATCGCAGACGCTCTCGCACGTCGGACCGAGCTTCGTGCGCGACCTGTTCGTGCAGGGGATCCTCGGTGGAGTCGGGAACGTGGTGGTGTTCCTGCCCCAGATCATCCTCCTGTTCTTCTTCATCGGACTGCTCGAGGACTCGGGCTACATGGCGCGCGTCGCCTATCTCATGGACCGCATCATGCGCGTCCTCGGGTTGCACGGCAGGGCCTTCGTCCCGATGCTGTCCGGCTTCGCGTGCGCGATCCCGGCGATTCTCTCGACGCGGACGATGGAACGACGCAAGGATCGTCTGCTCACCATGCTCGTCATTCCGCTGATGACGTGCTCTGCGCGCCTCCCCGTTTACACGTTGATCATCGGCGCGCTTTTCCCGCCGACGCGGGTGTTCGGCCTGCTTCCGGTCCAGGGCCTGCTGATGGTCGGGATGTATCTTTTCGCGACGCTCGTCGCGCTCGTGTCCGCGCTTGTGCTCGGGCGGCTCGCTGTACGGGGTTCCAAGGTGCCGCTCATCCTGGAGCTTCCGCCTTACCGGGTACCGAAGCTCACGGCCACCTTGCGACTGATCGTCGAGCGAGCGCGCTCGTTCCTGACGGAAGCCGGCACGGTCATCCTGGCGTTCACGATCGCGCTCTGGGTGCTCCTGTCGTACCCGAAGCCCGATCACGTCGAGACGCTGCCGCCCGCCGTCGCCGCGCAGCAGACCATCCAAAGCAGCTACGCAGGGCGTCTCGGGCATGCTCTCGAGCCCGCCATCCGTCCGCTCGGGTTCGACTGGAGGATCGGGGTGGGGCTGATCGGGGCGTTCGGTGCGCGCGAGGTCTTCGTCTCGACGATGGGCCTGGTCTATGGAACGGCGAGCACCGACAAGGACATCGCGCCGCTCCGGGATCGCGTGCGGGCCGAGACGCGCGCCGACGGCAAGCCTGCGTACACGCCGCTGATGGGTCTGTCGCTGATGGTGTTCTTCGCGATCGCCTGCCAGTGCGTCAGCACCCTGGCCGTCGTTCGCAGAGAGACGAAGTCGCTCAGATGGCCTCTGTTCCTGTTCGCGTACACGGGCGTGCTCGCCTGGCTCGCGAGCTTCGTCGTGTACCAGGGCGGACGATTCTTGTTCGGCGAGTAGTCCCGGAGCTCGCCTGGGTCGAGCTGAGCGCTGGGTCTAGCGTCCCCCGCCGACGTCAGAACGCGCCGCGGAGGGTGGCGAGCGCCGTCCCGGGTGCGGCACCGACGTCGAAGTGGAGCTTCCCGGCCGCGTCCGGCGCGGGCCCCTTCTTCGGCTGCGACAGGAAGAACAGGGCAACTCCAGTGCCGATGCCCGCGATGCCTACCCCGAGGAGGACATCGGCAACGACGTACTTGGTCTTGATGTCGTCGGTCTCCGAGCGGCTGCAATTGGGCGCGCAGTTCTTGCTCCGGAGGTCGTTCTCCTGGCCCTTGGCGATCCCTCCGAGCACGGCAAACCCGATGACGCTTGCCGCGCCGACCCCGCCGGCGATGTACGCGTAGGGGCGGAGCGGTCCAGGGCCTCGCGACACTTCGCCCGTATCGGCGACGCTCGTGTTCCGCGTGCCGCCGTAGGGGCTCTCCGTGGGCGTCTCGCTGGTGGCGGGCGCGAAGCTCACCGCGATGACGCGATCCTTCTGCCCCTGCCGGATGACGATCTGCTGCTCGATGGGGTCGGCCCCCTCGAGCTCGAACTTGAACGCGTGCGGCCCGGGGTCGATGTTGACCGCCTTGCCGTCGAGCTGCTTCATGAGCTCGGCGCCGTCCATCGTGACCGCGACGGCGGTGGTGTCCTCCCCGGCCTTGTCCTTTGCCACGACGACGATCGTCGGAAGATCGCGCGAAACCTCGGTGAGCCACTGAGCGCAGTCCGATTGAACGAATGCTGGACAGAAGTCCTGTGCGCAGACGACCAGCATGTCGTGCGCGGCCTTCAGGTTACCGGCCGCGCGGAGCTCCTGGCTCTTCTCGTAGGCCGAGGCGCACTGCGCCTTCTTCGACTCCTCAGCCGCCGCGACCCGGGGCCCGGCCAGGAAGGAGAGCATCACGAGCGCAAGGACGCCGGCGCGACGCCACGCGAGGAAGCACGTCATCCGGCGGAGTCTAACCCGGGTCGAGCCGGATTTCACAGACAGCCGGGCTTGAGCCGCTTGATCCCGTTTGCGTCAACCGTGAACGGCGGATTGCAGCCGCTCGCCGTCGGGTTCGCGGTCTTCGAGCTGGGCGTCTTCGTGCCGCGGCGGGGTTGCTGCAGGGCGGCAGCGTGTGCGGCGAGGTCGGCGGCCTTCTTCGCGTCGTCGTCCGGGGGCGCGGGCGGCAGATCCTGGATGTGCACCGTCTCGGTGGGCGGTGTGGCGTGGGGGACCTCGGCGGAGACCGGCGCAGTCACGCCCGTGCGCTCAGCGGCGGGCGCGGGGGGATGGTAGCCGGGGTCGTGTGCCTGCCGGGAGAACAGGAAGAAGGCGACCGCACCGCCACCGAGACACGCCGCCAGCGCTCCGATGAACACGCTGCTGCGCGAATTCGTCGGCGACACCGCACCAGCAAGGCTCGTCACTTGCGACGTGGAGGCCCCTGCCGCCGACGCCGAGCTCGTCTCGTCTGCATCAGCGGGCGCGGGCAATGCGAGCGGAGGAACGCGAGGCCGCGATGCGGACGCCGGCCGCACCGCGCTGCTCATGCTCTGCCGCTCGACGAGAGAATCGTCGAGCAGCTCCGCCGCGTAGTCCTCGTCGAACTTCGCAAGATCCTCGGGGTTCGTCGAGATGCTCTCGATCTCGGCAACGAGCTGCGAACGGCGCTCGAGGTCGAGGCCTGCCAGATGCTCGACCCATTCACCGATGGCCCGAGGCGTCGCCGGGGTCGCCGAGCTCTCGAGCTCGATCGCAAACTGTCGCGCGGTCTGGTACCGGCGATCGGGATCCCGATCGAGGGCCTTCATCACGACGCCATCGAGCGCTTCCGGGATGCCCTCCACGAGAGTCGAAGGCCGCGGAATCTCCGATGCCAGGAGCTTCGCGAAGATCTCGCCGGCGTCGGCGCCGTCGAAGAGCCGCCGACCCGTGAGCGCCTCCCAAAGCACCACGCCGGCTGCGAAGAGGTCGGTGCGTCGATCGACCGGCTTGCCGTTGAGCTGCTCGGGCGACATGTAGCTGAGCTTGCCCTTCATCTGGCCATCGCGCGTCGACTGGGAGCGCATGGCGGCCTTCGCGACGCCGAAGTCGAGCACGCGAGCAGCCCCGTCGACACCGACCAGTACGTTCTGAGGGGAGACGTCGCGGTGGACGATGTTGAGAGGCTCCCGCCGTTCGCTCTTCGCCTCGTGGGCGGCGTGGAGGCCGTGGAGCATCCCGGCGATGACCGACACGGCGTGGCCGGGCGGCACCTGCTCGCCGAGCTTGCGCGAGTTCCTGATCAGGCGGGAAAGGCTCTCGCCCTGGAGGTACTCCATGACGAGGAACACCTCGCTCGGCATGTTCACCACGTCGAGCGTGGTCACAACATTGGGGTGCTGGATCCGCGACGCGAGGCGCGCCTCGTCCAGGAACATCGCAACGAACTCGGGGTCCTTCGCGTACTGCGCGTGCAGCCGCTTGATGGCTACGGTGCGCGAGAAGCCAACGGGGCCCACGAGCCGCCCGAAATGGACGGTCGCCATACCGCCGGCCGCGATCTCGCCGAAGAGGGCGTATCGACCGATGACCCTCGGTTTGATCGCCGGCTTGTCCGCCGCTAGTTGCTCCGCCATCCTGAGACAGTTCTCAATCTACCAGATGGGGGACGCATCTGGTAATCGACCGAGCATGCGGCAGGCCCGAGCCGAGCGCCGACGCGGCCCGGAATGGGCCCCAGCCAGCATTCCGGTGGGAGCGGCATTACCCCGCACCTTCTACGCGCGGCCGGTCCTCCAGGTTGCTCGCGATTGCATCGGCAAGATCGTGGTTCACGCTTGCGCGAGCGGCGTGACCGCAGGCAGAGTCGTCGAAGCCGAGGCCTACCGGGGGCCTCGAGACCTGGCTGCCCACAGCGCCGGTGGGCGACGCACACCGCGTACCGAGGTCATGTTTGGTCCTGCAGGGTATGCATACGTCTTTTTGATCTACGGGATGCACTTTCACTTGAACTTGGTCACCGGTTCTGCAGGCGAACCGCACGCGGTCCTGATCCGGGCGCTCGAGCCGACCGTGGGGCTGGAAGTGATGGCTGCACGACGTGGAATGGACCGGTCACGTCGCGAGCTCACGAACGGGCCCGGTAAAGTGTGTCAGGCGCTCAACGTTACCAAGCGCGAGTACGGCGCTGACCTCTGCGGCTCGAGCCCCCTTTACCTGACGGATGGCCCGCGGCCGCGAAGGGTAGCGCGGGCGACGCGCATCGGTGTCGACTACGCCGGCGAATGGGCGTCGCGACCGTGGCGGTTCTTCGATCCCGACAGCGCGTACGTCTCCGATGCGAGCCGGGCCCGGGGTCAGAATGCGCGGTAGTCCCGGCGCGCTCGCTGGGCGCCGCATCACGGTCGGGATCACGGGGTCGATCGCCGCATACAAGGCCGTGCTTCTCGTCCGCCTCCTCTCGAAGGCGGGGGCGAAGGTGCGCGTCGTGATGACCGGGAGCGCACGGGCGTTCGTCGGCGAGAGCACGCTCTCGGGGCTCACCGGGCAACCCGTCCTCACGGAGATGTTCGACGCTCATGGCGGCGAGCGACACGTCGAGCTCGCGAAGGACAGCGACCTCATCGTCATCGCGCCGGCAACGGCGGACTTCCTTGCCCGGCTCGCGACGGGACGGGCCGACGATCTGCTCGCAGCAACCGTGCTCTGCGCCCGCTGCCCGGTGCTCGTCGCACCCGCGATGCACCCGGCAATGTGGGCGCACCCCGCCACCGTTCGCAACGTCGCCGTGCTGACGAACGACGGCATCGAGATGGCTGGCCCCGCCGACGGCGAGGTAGCGTCCGGCGAGAGCGGACTCGGACGGCTGCTCGAGCCCGATGCGATCGCAGAGCGAATCTTCACGCGGCTGGGCGGAGGAGATCTGAAAGGCATTCGGCTCGTCGTGACCGCGGGACCAACGGTCGAGGACGTCGATCCCGTGCGCTTCATCGGAAATCGGTCATCCGGAAAGATGGGCTTTGCGCTCGCGGAGCGCGCCGCGCGTCGGGGCGCCACGGTCACTTTGATCGCGGGTCCCGTCTCCCTCCCGACACCCTCCGGCGTCGTGCGCATCGACGTGCGCAGCGCGCTCGACCTCAAGCGCGAGCTCTTCGGCGCGCTCGGCCCGGGTTTCTCGGCAGCGGATGCGCTGCTCATGTGCGCTGCCGTGGGCGACTACCGCGCCGAACGCATCGCGAGCGAGAAGCTCAAGCGCAAGGACGATGGAATGACGCTGCGTCTCGTCCAGAACCCCGATCTGCTGTCGGAGGTCGGCGCCGCACGTCGTGGGACGCGCCCCGTTCTTGTCGGGTTCGCCGTGGAGACGGGGACGGACGCGGAGATCGTCGCGCGGGCACGGCAGAAGCTCGAGAAGAAGCACGTCGACGTGGTGATCGCGAATCATGCAGCCGAATCCATGGGCCGTGACGACAATCGGGTTCACATCGTCGGTGCGGGCTCGGCGAGCGCGCTGCCGCCCCTGCCGAAGGCCGACGTCGCGAACGAGATCCTCGACTGGCTGGCAAAGCGACTCGCAAGCGAGAGCCCGCGGAGCCGAACGCGCACGAAGGCGACGCGCTCGCCGCCCGCGAAGAGCCCGGCGCGCACCCGCAAACCGAGGAAACGATGAAGATCGCGCTGCTCGTGACGGCCATCATCGCCGCGGCGATGAGCTTTGCCATGCGGGAATCGGTGGCAGCGAGCCCTGCAATGTGGATAGGGCTCGTTCTGCCGTACATCGCTCTCGCGGCGCTCTCGGTGCAGCGGTTCCATCGGGATGGGACGCTCCGCGACATGATGCGGCTCCGCGGCGGGGATTTCACCATCGGCTTCATCGTCGCGGCGCTGATCTTCGGTGGAGCCTACGGTGTGAAGCACCTGCTGTTCGGCCCCGGCTCATCGAAGACGGTGTGGCTCTTCCACATCGCGCTGCAGGTCGGCAGCATCCACCCATCTCCGAAGCTCCTCGTCCTGGTCGCCCTCATCGGCGCGCTCGAGGAGCTCGTGTGGCGCGGGCTCGTGCTGTCCGCGTTGACCGACTCCCTCGGCACGCGACGCGCCTGGCCTGTGGCCGCCGTCTTCTACGCCGTGGCCCATCTGCCGACCGTGATCACGCTCGGGGACCCGGAAGCGGGGCCGAATCCCCTTCTTCCGATGGCGGCGCTCGGCGCGGGCCTCGTGTGGAGCTTCTCAGCGCGCCTGTTCGGCCGCCTGCCGCCCGTCGTAGTATCGCACGCGATCTTCACGTACTTCGCAGCGGCGCTGCTGCTGCCGCGCTTCGGGTAGGGAATCGCCCGGCGCGGTACCGTCAGCTGCCCGCGATGCGAGTGAGCTCGTCCTCGGGGACGTCGAAGTCTGCGTAAACGTTCTGAACGTCGTCGTGCTCGTCCAGGGTGTCAGCCAGGTTCAGGCAAACCTCGGCATCGCGGCCGCGCACCTCCTTCTTGTTCTTCGGGACGTAGGCGAGCTTGCTCGATTTCGTCGGGATCTTGGCCGCCTCGAGGGCGGAGGTGACGCGATCGAGCGCGTCCGGCGGCGTGTAGATGGTCCACACCTCGCTGTCCGCCGAGTAGTCCTCCGCTCCGGCGCCGACGGCCGTCTCCATCAGCTGATCCTCGGACGCTGCGGGAAGGTCGACGATGATGACGCCGCGGCGATCGAAGGCCCAGGCCGCGGCGCCGCTGCCGCCCATGGTTCCGTTGTGCTTCTCGAAGATCTTGCGCAGCTCGGCCGCGGAGCGATTGCGGTTGTCGGTCGTTCCTTCCACCAGGAAAAGAGAGCCGGAAGGCCCCGTCCCTTCGTAGAGGACCTCCTCGAAGGCAGCGCCCTCGATCTCGCCCGTGCCGCGCTTCACCGCTCGCGTGATGTTGTCGGCGGGCATCTGCGACCCCTTCGCTTCGTCGATGGCTTTCCGCAGACGCGCGTTACCGGACAAATCGCCTCCACCGAGCCGCGCAGCAACGGTGATCTCCTTGATCAGCTTAGTGAAGAGCCTTCCGCGCGCGGCGTCGGTCGCACCCTTCTTTCGTTTGATAGTCGCCCACTTGGAATGCCCGCTCATGATCGGCCGGGAAGGTACCCGAGGCGGCCCGAAAGACAAGGGCCTGGCCGGTGCGCGGCCTCGCTGGCTTCCGACAGAGGCCTCCCTGGAGGCCGTAAACACGGCGAAAACGTCGCGGTCGACAGGCGACACCAGACGACTGCGCAGAGCTCTGCAGGACGGTCGGATGCTTGCCAGGCAACCAAAACGCCCCGAGTCGAAGGCCGGAAGGGCCTCATGTGGACGACCCGGCGGAGCGCTCGACGGGATGTGGGACACGCGTCGAACGAGCCACAGAGCAATCACTAGAGCGAAGTGAGAGCGAGAGTGAGCAGAAGGAAAAAGGAGAGCTTATCCCACATCGAGGGACGGCCGTTGTCCACCGTTCGCTCCCTTTCCGGAGTCGCTTCGTCATATGCTGTGCGGCAATGTCTTCCATCAGGGGAGAGGTCTTCATGCGTAGAGTGCTTGCTTGTGCCCTCGTAGTTCTCGCCGTTCTGCTGGCTCCCGCTGGCGCGTTCGCAGCGTCCACGACGGTGCTCATCAGCGAGTTCAGAACTCGCGGCCCGAACGGCGCCAACGACGAGTTCATCGAGCTCTTCAACATCTCGAACGCCACCATCAACATCGGCGGTTATGCGGTGAGGATGAGCGACTCGAGCGGCAACACGACGCTGCTGGCACAGATGCCGGCGTCGTTCTCTCTCTTGCCGAAGCACTTCTTCCTGCTGGTCAACGTCGCCACCCAGGGCTACTCGGGCACGACGACCGGAAATCTCGGTTACTCGATCGGCGTCCCCGACGATGGCGGCATCGCAGTCCTGAACAAGTCCGGAGTCGTGCTCGACCAGGTCGGGATGAGCTCCGGAAGTGCCTACAAGGAGGGAACGCCGCTCGCGCCAATGACCGCGAGCGTCAACCAGAGCTACGAGCGCAACAGCGGGGGATGCGCGTCCACGACGGACACCGACGACAACAGCAGCGACTTCCATTTCAACGCGATCACCTCCGGCCCAGCGAACTCGGGTTTGACCTGCGCAGTCAACCCCTGCACCGGCATCACCTGCAAGTCGCCGCCGAGCGCTTGCTACAAGAACCCCGGGACCTGCGTCGCTGGTACCTGTACGTACGCACCCTTCGCACCGAACGACGCTTGCAACGACGGCAACGCCTGCACGGTCGGCGACACGTGCGACGCCAGCCTCAACTGTATCTCGGGCGCCGTCACGCCTTGCAACACTCCGCCTGCGGATTTTTGTTCCGACGCGAACACGCTCGTGAAGTACGCGGCGGCCGGAACCTGCTCGACGGTGAGCGGCTGCAGCTACACCTCTTCGCCGATCAACTGCCCTTTCGGCTGCGACGGCGGAACGAAGCAGTGCAAGCCGGACCCGTGCACGACCCAGAGCTGTGGTACGGCCCCGAACGACTGCAACCAAGCTCCCGGTACCTGCACGAACGGCAAGTGCGTCTACGCGCCGTTCCCCTCGACGACGACCTGCTCGGACGGTAACCCGTGCACCGTCGGTGACACGTGCGACGGCGCGGGCAAGTGCGTCGCGGGAGGCCCGAAGGCCGTCGACGACGGCGAGCCGTGCACCGTCGACGCCTGTGACGCCACCACGGGGACGGTGACGCATACCGCCGTCACGGATGGGACCAACTGCGACGACGGCGACCTCTGCAACGGCATTGCCACCTGCAGCGCCGGCAAGTGCACGAACGGCGCCGCGAAGACCTGCACGAGCCCGCCCGTCGGCGGCTGCTATGCTGCGACCGGTGTCTGCAATCCGACCAACGGGGCTTGCACGTACCAGCCCTCGTCACCCGACACCAACTGCAGCGACGGCGACGCCTGCACGCTGAACGACAAGTGCGACGGCAACGGCGTGTGCGGCGGATCCGCGGTGGTGTGCACTCCGGGGACCCCGCTGTGCTTCGACGTCAACACGTCGCGCACCTTCTCCACCGGCACTTGCCAGGCCGGGGCGGGCACATGCAGCATCATCTACGACGACAAGCACTGCGATTTCGGCTGTGACACAGGTTCCGGCCTCTGCAAGCAGGACCCATGCATCGGGGTCGTCTGCAACCAGCCACCATCGACGCAGTGCTACCAGCCCACAGGAACCTGCGCGGCGGGCAAGTGCTCGTACACCGTCACCTCCGACGCCGCTTGTGACGACGGTGACTCCTGCACCAACAACGACAAATGCAGCGCCGCGGGCGCCTGCGGCGGAACGCCGCTCGCTTGCAACTCGCCGCCTCTGCCGAAGTGCAAGGATGCGAACACGTCGACGCAAGCCGACGTCACCGGAACCTGCTCGAGCGGCACCTGTTCCTACACGCTGACCGACGTGGCCTGCAGCTTCGGGTGCGACTCGCAGGGCGGGCTGTGCAACGGCGACCCCTGCAAGACGGTCACCTGCGATTCGCCGCCCGACCAGTGCCACCAGTCTCTCGGGACGTGCTCGGCAGGCAACTGCACCTACGAGCTGAAGGCTTCCGGAGCGACGTGTGATGACGCCGACCCCTGCACGACGTCCGACGTCTGCTCCGACACCGGGCAGTGCAAGGGCACGACGATGACGTGCAACACGCCGCTGGCGCCGAAATGCGACGCCACGAACCCCGTCTCCCACGGGTACGACGCCGCGGGCACCTGTGACAAGGGCGTCTGCACATACACCGCTGTCGACAAGACTTGCGCCGTCAGCTGCGACACGAGCAACGGCCTCTGCAAGGACGACCCTTGCGCGGGCGTGGCCTGCAAGACGCCGCCCGGCAGCTGCTACAACGCGACCGGCACCTGCGACAAGGGCACGTGCTCGTACGCGACGCTCGACACCTCGGTCGCCTGCGACGACTCCGACGCCTGCACGAAGAACGACGGCTGTGACGGGAAGGGTAAGTGCAAGGGCGAGCCCGTCGCGAGCTGCGCTCCCGACGGCGGCACAGCGAGCGGCGGAGCAGGCGGCGCAAGCGGCGGCACCGGTGGCGCGAGCAATGGTGGTACCAGCGCGACGGGCGGCAATACCGGCAGCGGCGGCGCAACGAGCAACCCCGACGCCGGCCTCGCTGGCCACCCCGTCACGAGCGACGCGGGCGCTGGACACGACGGCGGGGCGCCGACCACGATCTCGGGCGGCGGAAGCGGGAGCTGCGGCTGCAGCGTGCCGCGTTCCACCCGGAACACCGCCTGGCCGCTCGGGCTCCTCGCACTATCCGTGCTCGCCCTCCGTCGGCGCCGTCGCTGACCGTGTGACGACGGCAAGACCCCCCGGGCCGCTGCGTGGACGCTGCCTGGGACCGGGGGGACGCGCTCGCGTTCGGATTCTGATAGAACTCCGCGCCGGCGGATTGAGCCGCACTTCGACACGAGGAGACGCAATGGCCGACATGGAGATCGTGAACATCAAGGACGGAACCGGCGCCGAGGCCGCCTCGGGCCACACGGTATCGGTGCACTACGTGGGGACGCTGACGGACGGCTCGAAGTTCGACAGCTCGCGCGATCGGGGCCAACCCTTCAGTTTCCGTCTCGGCGCGGGCCAGGTGATCCGCGGGTGGGATCAGGGCGTCGCTGGCATGAAGGTAGGCGAAGTCCGCAAGCTGACCATTCCGCACGAGCTCGCGTACGGCGACCGCGGCTATCCGCCCGTCATCCCACCCCGCGCTACCCTGGTATTCGAAGTCGAGCTCCTCGGCGTGAAGTGACGGCGCATGGCGCGCCGAGGTCCGACGTCGAGGGCCGAGGGCCCTTTCTCGTCAGACCGCGAGGTCGCCGATCCGTCGGCTGATGAGGTCCGACAGCGCCATGATCGTTGCCTGGGGGTTCACCGCGCTCGGGCTCGGGAAGATGCTGGCGTCGGCGATGTAGACGCCCTCGACGCCGTGGACCCTGCCGCTCTCGTCGACGGCGCCGCCCTCCTTGCTCATGCGGCACGACCCGAAGACGTGGGTCGCGCTCATCTGCAGGTGCACCGCGCGAAGCTTCGAATCGAGAAGGCTCTTCGTATCTTCCGGGGAGCGCATCTCGTCGATGGCCCCGGGTATCCCCGTGTGCACGTACCGCGCTCCCACCGCGAGGAGCGCGTCCGCGCCGATCTTGAGCCCCCGGTAGACGGTGCGGGCCTCCTCGTCCGGAATGAAGAGCTGCATACTCGGCATCCCGTCGCGACGAGCCCTGACGCGGCCACTGACGCGAGCGCGGTACACCGTCGCGATCACGGTGGCGTGCTTCACCTCGCCCAGCCGCCTCAGGAATTCGTGACCGACGTCACCCCAGCGCACCATGAGGACGGCGAGCGGCGCCCAGAGGCACTCGTACTTCATGCCGGGGATCTCTTCGCTCATGGCTCCCCATCCCTGCGTCGCGCCGACCCACGGCTCGACGACCTCGTCCATGATTCCAACCATCCCGCCGCCGATGTGCGAAAAGAGCGAGCCTCCCACCGCGCCTCCGGCGAACACGCCGCTTCGCTGCAGCAAGACGGGGGTGTGCAGCACGCCCGCGCACAGCACGACGGTCTTTGCGCGCACGCGAAAGGTCGCAGCGTCCCGGAACCCGTCGGGGTCGACGACGCGCCCCTCGACGCCTTCTGCACGCCCGCCCCGCACGAGCACGCGGTCGACGTGCGCGCAGGTGAACACCTCGGCGCCGTCTTCCACCGCGTCGACGATGTAGGATCTGTCGAGCGATTGCTTGCGGCCGCTCGCGCAGCCGGTGAAGCACTCGGCGCAGCCCTCGCAATCGACGACGGCGCGCGGGAGGGGGCCGCTCTTCATACCCGCCGCAGTGAGCGCATCGCGCACGACCAGGTTACGCCTTCCGAGCACCGTCATGGGCGTCGGCGCGACGCGGGTGCGCGCGAAGACGCGTGCGTAGGCCGCGTCGAGCGCCGGCGCAGTGAACAGCGTTAGCCCCGTCTCGTCGCTCCATGCTCGACGGACCCACGCGGGCAGCTCCAGCATGATCGCGGAGTTCACCACTGTGCTGCCACCGAGGCACCGCGCCTGCAGCGTGGGGATGTGCGTCGTGCCGCCGATGGTGCGGAGGCCGCCCTCCCAGAAATACCGCGCCATGAAGCGAGGCGCTTCGTCCGTCATGTCCTCCGGGGACAGACGCGGGCCGGCCTCGATCACGACGGTGCGCAGCCCGGCGCGCGAGAGGTTCGCCGCGGCGACGGCGCCCCCCGCACCGGAGCCGACCACGACGACGTCGGCGTCGACGTCGAAGCCACGTCGCGCGTCCTCGAAGGAGTGAATCACGAGACGTTCGCCCCGGGCGCGGCGCCGGCCTCGCCGCAACCGCGATGCGAGCCGACGTAGGCGAGCGCAGCGGGATGCGACATGTACATCATGGTCGTCGACGCCTTCAGGGCGTCGCCGACGAGGCGCAAGGGCAGCACCGAGGAGGACCGCCAGCGCCGAACCGCGCGCTCGCGCCGCTCCACGGGGAGCCGCGAGAACCGGCCGAAGCCTGCGAGCAGCAGCGGCGCAGCGAGCTCGACGAGCGCAAAGAGCGAGAGGAGGAGCCGGCGCTGCCGGGCCGGAAGAAGCCGGAGGTAGGAAAGCATGCGCGCGACGAGCTCGGTAGTCCGGTAGTCCGGGGCGCCGAGCCGATTCGCCGGGAAGAGAGCTTCGGCGGTGGCCGACAGACCGGCCTCGGCATAGTGATGAAGGAGCCGCTCGAGCATCGTCGTGTACGCGGCGGAGCTTACCTCAAAGCCTCGACGACTATTGCGGGAACCTTTCGTCAGTTATTCCGCAATCGGTCCGAGACGTCGCCCGCGCACGTAGATGCAATCGCGCGCTCGACCGCAGGTGACAAGCTCGGCGTTCGGAGTAGGCTGCTCGAAAGAAACCGGCGCCGCATTTCGCATCGTGTCCGCGGTGTCGAACGAGACAAGACGGAAACCGGTCATGGACTCCGAGACTCCGCTCGGCAAAAAGCAGGTCATCGACGGCCGTCTGCGCGTCTACTACTACGGCTACTGGATCCGCGCGTACGAAGCGCCGGCGGACACGCTGCTAGCGAAGAAGCAGCTCATCCACGCGCTCACCCGGCGGCTCTTCAACCACGTAGAGCACGGGCTGAACATCCCGGGTGAGCGGCTCGACGAAGCTCGCCACGCCTTCGAGACGGAGACCGTCCCCGAGCGGCGCCGCGTGAAGGGCGCGATGCTCGCCGGAGCGCTCTTCAACCGCGCGACGGACATCTTCACGAAGCTCGTCGAGATCCAGGCGCTCGGCGTCGAGATTCACGCGGACAACGCACTCCTGCGCGAATGCGGAGACTATTTCCAGGAGGCCCTCGAGCTCGGCAAGATGGTCCTCCATCGCAGCGGCGAGGAGGGCATCGACGAGCTCTGGGGGGAGCCGCTGAAGGCGTTCATGTTCCCGGTGGAGAGTTTCTACGAGAGCCGCTACGTGAAGATCTCACAGACCATGCGCGAGATCGACGAGATCTGCGACACCCTGTGCGCGACCTTCACCGGGGTGCCGGCATTCGCCGGCGTGGAACAGAGCATCGTGGAGCTCTCCGTCGCCGCGAAGTTGAAGTCGGAGATCCTGCGCACGGACTCCGACATCTTCGACGCCTGGGCGTCCTTCGTGGTCGCCACCGAGAAGCTTGCGGCATTCGAGCCGTTCCTGGGGTCCGATGCGACGCAGGAGGACCGTCAGCGCGCCTGGGACGGCACGCGCCTGCTCGCGAACGGGAGCGCCCTCATCTCCGACATCGCGCGCGCACGAGTGCCCATGCCGAAGAGCGCACGCGAGTTCATCGAGCGCTGCCGCGCGTATCGTGTGCCGTCCCAGGGGCTATCGAAGACGCTCAGCGTCGCCTGACGGCCGGCCGGAGTTCTCGCCCCCTCCCTTTTCGACTCCTCGAGCCAGGTGAGGACGCCGGTTCCGGCGGGGGCCCATCCACTGGTTCACATCGGATGACGAGGACGGTAGGCGACGTCTCTGCGGAAACGCACCTTCGGCTGAATTTCGCCGCAGAGAGCTGCTGAAACCCCGCAGCGGCCCTTCGCGGGCTACGGTGTCTGACCTGGCACCGTTCGTGCTGTAGCTGCCGGCGATATGAAGAGCCCCGGGTCCCTCGTCGTTGCTCTCTTCCTTCTCGCGGCGTGCACCAGTGAAGGGGCACCCTTCCACCGGGCCCCCGAAGGCGGCAGCGGTGGTTCGCCGAGTTCCGCCGGAAGCGTGACGGCGAGCTCCGCCGGAGCCGCGACCGGTGACGCCGGCGGCGCGAAGAGCACTTCAACCGGCGACGGCACGACTGGTTCCGCTGGAGGGACTACGAACAGTTCCGCGGGGGGCCTCACCACCGGCTCCACCGGTGGCGCAGCGGTCGACGCAGACGGGAGCGCGATAGGTCCCGAGCCGCGCTCGTTCAAACTCGCGACGACCGGCGCTTCGCTCGTTGTGATGGGACCGGCGCTCGGCTTGCAGCTCACCGACGCTGACCTGTCGACGGACGCCGATGTGTTCGCGGTGCACCAGGAGTTCTACGGCGTCCCCTGGCGCGAGCTCGAGGGGGGAACGGCCCCGCCGCCGGAGTGGACCGCCCGCATGGAGGCGCTCGCCGCGTCCGCGCGCGCGGCGAACGCGCCGGTATTCCTCTCGATCACGATGCTGAACGGCACGCGCCAGCGCCTGGCCGCCACGACGACGATCGACGCCGGGCAGGTGAAGACATCCGACGACACCTCCGACGTCTGCTACGACTTCGGCACCGCGGCGGACGCGGCCTCGAAGCGCGCCGCGTATCTGCGGTACGTGGAGCTCATGGTCGACACCTTCGAGCCCGCGTACCTGAACGTCGCCGTCGAGGTGAATCTCTTCTTCGAGAAGTGCGCGGCCGCAACCCCGGCCCTCCGGGACGTGGTCAACGCCGCCTACGACGAGGCCAAGGCACGATCGCCTCGCACGCTGGTCTTTCCGTCGATCCAGATCGATCACCTGTACGGCTACAGCAAGGACTCCTGCGCCGACCCGACGATGCGCGACGCGTGCTTCGCGAAATCGTACGCGGCGCTCTCCGGGATGAAGCGGGATCGTTTCGCGATGTCGTCGTACCCGTACCTGAGCGGGCTCCTGGATCCCGCCGCGCTCCCTCTCGACTGGTTCACGCGTGGCGCCGCTCGTGGCGGGGAGAAGCCGCTCATCGCCGAGACAGGGTGGCTCTCGACGCCGCTCGTCGCGAAGGCGCGCGACGGCACGTGCACGAAGGTCTTCGACGAGGACGAGGCGACCAGCGCGGCGTACCTCTCCCGCGTTCTCTCGGATGCCGACCGCGGCGGGCTCGACCTCGTCACCTGGTGGTCGGATCGCGATCTCCTCCTGGAGAACGTGATGACGGATTGCCCGTGTCACCTGGACGCGACCTGGTGCTCGGTCGTGGACATCTTCCGCGGCTCACCCGCACCGGGCAGCACCGCCGATACGCAGCTCTTCGGCGAGATCCTGATGAAGGCCTTCGGCACGATGGGGCTCAGGCTCTACGACGGGTCGCCAAGACCAATGCTTTACCCGATGTGGAGCGCGGCGCGCGCTCGGCCGATCTCGCCATGATCCGAGCAAAGGCGCGCCTCACGGGTGGGCGGCAAGCCAGTCGAGTAGCCCCTTGTACTTTGGCGAGACGCCGAGTGCGTCCGTCGTCTTCTCCTTCAATCCCCAGCACGCCCCGGTGTGCGTGTACTGCATGAAGGGCCCGGTGAGTCCGGCGCCGGAGATGCCGGTCAGGTACGACATGTAGATGTCGTGCATGGCGCCGTCGTGCTGGATGGTCGTGCAACCGCTCCCGGCCGCGAAGGAATCCGAACCGCCTTCGTACGATATCAGCGGGAGCTTGCCGCCGGCCGCACACTTTCCGCTGTCCGTGGTCCACTGGTTCGCAGTGGGGAGCGCTGAGGTGAGCTCGGCCGTCGTCGTCCCTCCGAAATACGGCGCGACGGCGTATGCCGTGGGTTGCGTGTGCTTCGGGTTTATCGCGGCGTCCGCAAGCGCCACCATCTGCGCGTCGCACGGGCCCGTCCATGCCGCTTGCCCCGCGAGCACCTTCACGAGGCGCGGGTTACCCTTGCCGAAGACGGCCTCGAAGGCTTCGTATACGCGAACCGCAGAGTACACGTAGAAGGAGGCCGCGGCGTTCGAGCCGGCGAGGTTCATCGCCTTCGCCTGGCTCGCGGCGTACGCGTTCTGGGGAAAGCTACCGTTCCAGACCTCGTTCGACCACTCCAGATAGACGCGCAGCGATGGGTCGAGCTCGTCATGGACCAGAGTTGCGAGCTTCGACCAGTAGTCCGCGTTCGCCTCGTGAGGGATGTTGAGCCAGTAGTCCTTCTTCGTCCGATTGCAGAGATCGATCTGCCACTCGAACGCGACGGGCTCGTTCTGTGCCGCGGTCTTCTGCTTGCGTGTGCTCCACACGGCCTGCGGGTTGTTGCTGTCGTTCGTCTGGTTCCAGTCCATGAAACGGAGCACGTGATAGGGAGAGAGATCGCTCAGGAACTCGGGCTTCCACGGGCTCGTCGTGGTCTTGAAGTCCACGTTGCTCACGAAGAAGTCGTCCTGACCCTCCCAGTCGATGTTCCAGAAATTCGCGCCGACAAAGAACTTGCTGCCCGGCGCGGGGTTCACGAGCGATGGAGCTCCGCCGACGTTCGCGCCGCCCGTGTTGCCGGCACCTCCGTTTCCGCCACCGGCTCCGCCGCTGCCGTTGACGGCTCCTCCGCTGGCGGGATTCGCGCCGCCGCTGCCGTTGACGGCTCCTCCGCTGCCGGGATTGGCGCCGCTGCTGCCGTT
>CAYUAW010000002.1:18149-27858 GCA_964442485.1 uncultured Polyangiaceae bacterium | reverse complement strand
TTCCTCGAGTACCCCCGCCCCGCCGAAAGGGTTCAACGACGAAGGTGCGCGAAGGTGCGACAGCGCCCGCTCGCTCAGGGGCCGCCGAGCGCACCCGCAGCGCGAGGCGGGCGCTTGGCCTGGCGGTGCTCGAGCGCGCTGAGGACGGCTCCCCACGACAAGGTCCACGCGAGCCCGAAGCTCGTGCCGGCAGCGGCGTCGCTCAGGTAGTGCACTCCAAGATAGACGCGCGAGGCCGCAACTGCGAAGACGACGATTCCGGTCCCAACGAGCGCGAGGAGCTGAAGGGCTCGAGACGACAGGTGCCGACACGCGATGAGCGCAAGCGCGCCCAGGATCGCTGCGGATGCGAGCGAATGACCGCTCGGAAACGAGTAGCCGCTGGTGACGACCAGCCGGGCAGCGAGCGGCGGGCGCTCGCGCTCGATCAGGGACTTCAGGGTCTCGGTCCAGAAGATCGCGCCGAGCGCGGCGCTTGCGAGCAGCACCGCACCGTGCCGGTCTCGCGTCAGACGCAGCCCGAACGCTGCGACGACCACGACTAAGGCGAGCACGGTGACCGAACCGAGCGACGTCACCTCCACCGCCACACGGGTGAGCCAGGCGCGCCGCGCCGCAGCGACCCAGCTCGCGGCCGAGAGATCTACGGCGAGAACGCGCGGCCCACTCGCACCGTCGTACAGCTCCTGGCTCACCTTCAGAAATAGGCCGAAATAGGCCGCTCCTGCCGCGGCGGCAGCCCAGGCCGCGGCCTGGCTCAGGGGCGGCGGGGCACGCTTCACGGCAGAAACCGCTGCGCCGGATGCGCGGACGGACGACGGCAGCTTCGCATCGTAGAGAGCGTAGCAAACGCTCGCAGGCCGCCCAGCGTTCACAACCCCACGAGAACGAGGCATTCTGTGACGATGCGGGAATCTCACGGCGGCCCGGCCCGACGGCGCGTTCGACCGACCCTGCCCCTGGTGCTCGCCGCCTTCACGCTGGCGTCGCAGGCGCGCGCCGACGACGTGCTCCATGTCGGCGCGGCGTCGCTCGATCGGCCAACTCTCGTCGCACTCGGCGTGCAGCTCCTCATCACCGGCGACGACGATCACGACGCCACGGTGACGGTTCGCTATCGCGCAGGTGGAGCTTCCACTTTTCGGGAGGGCCCTCCCCTGTTTCGCGTCAGGCCTGAGAGCGTCGCCGGTCGCACCGTCTCACCGCAGTTCGCGGGCAGCCTCTTCGGCCTTGCGCCGGCCACGACCTACGACATCGAGCTCCACGTCAGCGATCCCGACAGCACGAATCGGACGGTCTCCCTCTCCGGGACCACGCGGGCGGTGCCGAGGGATCCTGCCGCATCACACCCGAAGAGCGCCACCGACGCTGCCTCGCTCACCAAGGCGCTGTCCTCCGCGGCCGCCGGAGACGTCATCACCCTCGCGAACGGGACGTACGCGGGGCCGTTCCGCATCGACGCGAGCGGCACCGCGGACGCTCCCATCGTGCTCCGCGGCGCGTCGCAGGCGGGGGTCGTGCTCGACGGCGGCGGCTGCACCGGCTGCAACGTGCTCGAGGTCTACGGAAGCTTCGTCCACGTGGAGTCGCTCACTCTCGCCCACGCGAGCCGCGCGCTGCGCTTCCAGGGCACGGGGACGGAGGGCAACGTCGTGCGCCGCGTGCACGTGGTCGACACCACGCTCGGCATCGGCTCGAACGCGGACCAGAAGGACTACTACATCTGCGACAATGACCTGGAAGGGCGCCTGAAGTGGCCGGCGGTGTACATGGACGACGGCGGCGCGCACGCCAACGACGACGGTATCCACGTCGAGGGGAACGGTCACGTCATCTGTCACAACCGTCTCATCGGCTTCGGCGACGCGATGAAGACGGAGCAGGACGGCGCGAGGGCCGTCGACTTCTACGGCAACGAGGTGCTCTCGGCCTACGACAACGGCGTGGAGCTCGACGGGAGCGAAGGAAACACGCGCTGCTTCGCGAATCGCTTCACCAACACCTACGCCACCATCAGCTTTCAGCCGGTCTTCGGAGGGCCGGTCTACGCGATCAGGAACGTCGTGGTGAACGTGGCGAACGAGCAGATGAAGTTTCACGCGCTCGGCGGTTCGCCGCCGGAAGAACCGAGCGGCGTCCTGGTCTACCACAATACCTTCGTGAGCCCCGTCAATGCGCTCGCCGATCACACGAGCGACGCGAGTCACCACTTCGTCATCGAGAACAACCTCTTCGTGTCGGCTGCGGCGCCGACCGGACGGACCCTCGACTGGACGAGTCCGATCGACGACGGGACGTTCGACTACGACGGCTACTTCCCGGACGGTGTCTTCGACTACGACTTCGCGGGTACGGGGTACCAGAAGGTCACGAGCTTCGCGATGGCACAGTCGACCCAGCCGGTGTTCGAGCCCCACGGGCTCATCCTCGTTGCGCCGATCTTCGCCAGCGGTCTCGTCGCGCCGTCGAGCTACACGACGTCGCTGGCGGCCGCCGATGTCACGCTCGCATCGGGGTCGAACGCCGTCGATCGAGGTGTGGTTCTCCCTGGCATCGACGACGACTTCACCGGCAGCGCGCCGGACCTTGGCGCGATCGAGCGCGGTTGCCCGGCGCCCCTCTACGGAGTGCGTCCGGACGGAATGGACGAATCGAACATGCCTTCAGGCTGCGCGAACTCGACCGACAACGACGGCGGGGCAGCGTCCGGCGGAACGGCTTCGCGCGGCGGAGCGGCTGCGCTTGGCGGAGCGGGAACCGTCGACGCAGGCGTCAGCGTCATGACGGGCGGGGCGCCCACGTCGGGCGGCGGCGCTGGCGGCAGCTCCGGAACGCACGGGGTGGACGCGGGCCCGGGACGCGACGCGAGCGGAACGTCGCCGAGCGACACGCCCGCAAAGGCGAGCGACGCGGGCGGATGCGGTTGCCGTGCACCCCGCGACCGCCCCTCCCGGAGCGCATCGCTGCCGATGCTCATGGTGGTCGCGGTTCTTTTCGGCGCCAGACGACTTGAGCGCCGGCGCCCGGAATACATGCGCGCCACCTGAGCGCCAGACATCACCCGGTAACGTCCTGGTTGAAGACTCACAGCGGCGCGGGATAGGTCATGTCGCTTTCGAGCAGCGTTACACCGTGCGACCTGCTTCGAGCACTTTGATCGCGCCGCGGCACACCGATAGCCCCGCTCCGAGTTAACCCGGCTTGCGGAGGACTTAACCCGGATTGCGGACCACGCTCATCGTCTGAGCGCCGAGCGCGAGGTGGCGCAAGTGCGGTTCGAGGGGCCGGAGCTTCGCGAAGAGCCGGGGAAAGAAGACGATGTAGTCGATTCGCTCGATCTCGAACCCGGCGGCGCGGAAGAGCGGGCGAAGCTGCCAGGGCCAGAGGAGCACGGCGTCGTCGTCGAACGGACACATCGCGACGGCGCGACGGGTCAGGGGATTGAGCGGATTATGCTCGAACACGAAGAGACGCCCTCCCCTCCGGAGCTTGCCGCGCAGCCGCGACAGCAACGCCGTCCGCTCCGGCGGTGGCACGTGGTGGAGCACGCCGGAGCAGACCGCGGTTGCGAAGTGATCGTCCGGGAGCGCGCTCTCCTGGGAAACACAGACAGCCGAGGGGATACGGCGACGCACGTGCTCGAGGCTCACCGCGGAGGGCTCGTAGGCCGTAACGTCACGGAATTCACGCACGAGCTGCTCGGTAACACTGCCGGTGCCGGCACCAAAATCGACGAGGGGCTCGCCCGTTGGAGCGCCGAGTCTCAGGAGACACTTCAGCTTGTACTCGGAGAAATACTCCGCGCTCTCTCCGCTCTCCTGGATGCTGGTATCCATGAGAGCGCGATACTGGCCCGCGTACGCGTCGAACTTCTGCGGAGCAGATTCTTCCATGGGGCGGTCTTCAAGCATGGCCAGGGGACTCTAGCAAATCGTTCCGCAAGTCGCGTCCGAGCGGCCGAATTCAGCCTCAGCAGACGGATCGCGGTCTCGACCGCTCGCGAATTATCTCTTGCAGACAGTTTCCTCGGCCGGCCCTGGCCGTGACGGAAATTTCTTCCGACCGTCGCACGCACCGACCATCACGCTCGTGACCGCAGGAGTTGTCGGATCTCGTCTCGCGACACTATCGCCGTGCGTGCAGATTGAAATTCAGCAGGAGCATCGTCGACTGCGCATGGTTCGAACACTCGACGGCGCGGCACGACACCGAGCGCTCGTAAAAAACTCGTTGTCGATCTCCTCGTCCATCAATGTCGAACGTGATATGCCCAGAACGTCAAAGCGCCGGTGCGGGGGTATCGAGCGACTCGGAGGTTTCCCCATGGCCCAGTTGAATTCATTCGCGAGCAGTTTGGCTTTGTCTCTCTCCGCGGCGACCGCCCTGCTGGTCGGATGCGGCTCTGATGCGGGCAATGGTGGACCTTCGACCCCTGCGCTCGGCATCGGTGGAGGGGGTGGCGCTGCTGCTGTTCCCGTCAGCGGTGGCGGCGCAGCCGCGACGCCCGTGGGGCCTGTCGCGCAAGGCGGCGTTCCATCCGCGCCGACGGGTCTACCGGTCTCTGGCGGCGGTGCTCCGGTCGCGCAAGGTGGCGCACCTGTCGCGCAGGGCGGCGCACCTGTCGCGCAGGGTGGCGCTCCGGTCGCGCAGGGCGGCTCCGTGGGCCAGGCCGGCGCCGCGGGCGCTGTGGGAGCCGCGGGAGCCGGCGGTGCTCCTCCGGCGGGTGCGTGGGACCCGCAGAAGAACGTCGGCCCGGACGGCAAGCTCATCCCTCCGGCGGCGGACCAGGGTTTCCAGATCCGCACCACGACGTTCACGCTGAACCCCGGGCAGGAAGTCTTCAACTGCTACCACTCGACGTTCCCGAACACGGCGACCTTCCCTGTCGGCGAGTGGGACTCGCAGATGGCGCCGGGCAGCCACCACTTCATCCTCTATCGTGCGGACAGCGACACCACGGCGGACGGGACTCTCGTGAACTTCGGTTGCACGCAGGGCTTCGGCGGGACGACGTGGCTCTACACCGGTGGCTCGCCCCGCGGGCACCTGCTGTTCCCTGATGGCGTGGCGATGGAAATGGTGCCGCATGAGAAGGTCAACTTCGACATGCACTACATCAATACGGGGACGGAATCTCTGCAAGCGAACATCATCTTGAACGTCAACAAGGTGACGTCGGCCATGTACCAGAAGGCCGATGCGCAGATCAGCTTCAACACGCAGATCGCCATCCCGCCGAACGGCATGCAGACGGTGGGCGGCGACTGCACCCCGGCGCAGGGCGCGAACTACTTCGTGATGCAGACGCACATGCACAAGCGCGGCATCCTCGCGACCATCAACCGCAAGCTCGCGAACGGGATGATGGGCGAGGAGCTGGTGCACACGACGAACTGGGACAGCCCCGACGTCCATATCTGGCAGCAGGCGCCGTTCCTCACCTTCCAGGCGGGCGAGAAGTTCCACTACAGTTGCACGTACCAGAACGATCGCGCGTCGGTCGTCACCGTCGGTACGTCCGCTGCGAACAACGAGATGTGCATGGCAGAGGCGTATTTCTTCCCGGCCGTCGCACAGGTGCCAGCCTGCAATTGACCTGCTAGGCGGCAATTCAGGGCCGAAAAAAATAGGGCTGCTCACCCCGTGTGAGCGGCCCTCTTGCCATTTCTCCTGGCGGAACCGGATATTCGGCGCGCGCTGCGACGCCCCGTGGCATTTAGGGCTCGCGGGCTTTCCGGTCCGCCCGCCAACATGTCGAACCACAAAGAACCCGCCGATACCGCGTCCAGGGAAGGTCCTCGCACCGTGCTGCGAGCGATCGCCCGTCGAGCCATGCGAGAGCGGGGGCTCGCTCCCGAGTTCTCCCACGCGGCGCTCGAGCAGACGAACGCCACTACCCACGCCGCGAGGATGGAGCATGGCGCGGCCTCGTCCATCCGCGACCTTCGTGCGTTGCTCTGGGCCTCCATCGACAACGACGACTCTCGCGATCTCGATCAGCTGAGCGCCGCCGAGGACTTGGGAGGCGGGCAGGCGCGCGTATACGTCGCCGTCGCGGACGTGGACGCACTCGTCGAGCGCGGCACCCCAGTCGACGATCACGCCGAGACGAACACCACGTCCGTGTACACCGCAGCCGAGATCTTCCCGATGCTGCCGGAGAAGTTCTCCACGGACCTGACGAGCCTGAATCAAAACGAGGAGCGCCTCGCGGTCGTCATCGAGATGGTCGTGGCAGGCGACGGCAGCGTGAAGGACTCCGGCGTCTACCGCGCCCTCGTCAAGAACCGCGCGAAGCTCGCGTACGACGCCACCGCGGCGTGGCTCGACGGCAAGACGGCGGAGCCGCCGCGCGTATCGGCCGTCGCAGGGCTCGCGTCCGCGCTCAGGCTCCAGGATCGGATGGCCCAGGCGATGAAGGGTCGACGGCACGAGCACGGCGCGCTGAATCTCGAAAGCGTCGAGCCGCGCGCCATCTGGGACGGTGACTCGATCTCTGACATGCGCCAGGACGAGAAGAACCGGGCGCGTGAGCTCATCGAGGAGCTCATGGTCGCTGCGAACGGCGTCACCGCGAGGTTCCTCGATCGAGCCGGCTTTCCGTCGCTGCGCCGCGTGCTCAAAACACCGGAGCGCTGGGCACGGCTCGTCGATCTGGCGGCCGAGCAAGGCGAGAAGCTGCCCGCCGCGGCGGACGCGCGCGCGCTCGAAGGTTTTCTCACGCGGCAGCGGGAGAAGCAGCCCGACACCTTCCCCGACGTGTCTCTCTCGGTCGTGAAGCTCCTCGGTCGCGGCGAGTACGCTGTGGAGTACCCCGGCAAGCGCGCCGAGGGGCACTTCGGTCTCGCCGTGCGCGACTACACACACTCGACGGCGCCGAACCGACGCTTCCCGGACCTCATCGCGCAGCGGCTCATCAAGGCGGCGCTCGCGGGAAACCGCCCTCCCTACGACGAGAAGGAACTCGCCGCGCTCGCCCGGCATTGCACGGAACAGGAAGACCATGCGGCGAAGGTCGAACGGCAGGTTCGCAAGTCCGCCGCGGCGCTCCTCCTCAGCACGCGGGTCGGGCAGCAGTTCTCCGGCATCGTCACGGGCGCGTCCTCGAAGGGGACCTGGGTGCGCGTCGAGCATCCTGTCGTGGAGGGGCGCGTGGTGCACGGCTTCGACGGCATCGACGTAGGAGATCACATCCGTGTCGAGCTCGTCCGCACGGACGTCGAGCGCGGCTTCATCGACTTCGTCCGTGTGAGGTGAAGCGATGAACGCGAAGTCCAAGGATGGACACCATCCACTCGCCTACAAGAACGAAGAGTTCATCGACAGCGACGACGCGCGGCCGCTCCGGATCCTCTCGGAGTACCTCGAACCACTCGCGAGCTTCCGGCGTCATCGAGTGCACGACACGATCGTGTTCTTCGGCTCTGCGCGCCTCTCCCCCGACGGCCCGCTCGGTCGCTACTACGAGGAGGCGCGCGAGCTCTCACGGCTCGTCACCACGTGGTCGGCGGCGCTGCCCTCGGGGTCGCACCGTTACATCGTTTGCTCGGGCGGCGGCGGGGGCATCATGGAGGCGGCGAACCGCGGCGCGCACGAGGCCGGCGGCAAGACGATCGGCCTGAACATCGGGCTCCCGCACGAGCAGAGACCGAACCCCTACATCACTCCCGAGCTGTCGTTCGAGTTCCACTATTTCTTCATGCGCAAGCTGTGGTTCGCGCACCTCGCGCGGGCCCTGGTGGTCTTTCCGGGCGGCTTCGGGACGCTCGACGAGCTGACGGAGATCCTCACGCTCGCTCAGACGCGCAAGTTCGAGCGCGCCATCCCGGTCCTCCTCTACGGTCCAGCGTACTGGAACGAGGTCATGAACTTCGACGCCCTGGTGCGGCACGGGATGATCGACGCCGCGGACCTCGAGCTCTTCCGGTTCGCCGACGACCCGAGGGAGGCCTTCGAAGCGCTGAGAAGCGCGCTCTCTCCGGCCGCGGAAGAGGAGAGCCCGGCGTTCGCTCGCTGTCGCACGCCGGAAACGGGCTGAGTCCCAGAGCACCGTCAACCGATTGACGCTGCTCGTGCGGGGCCTTCCGCCACATTCCTCCCCGCACTTAACGGGGCCGCGGCAGCGCCGTTCTCGGAGAGGAACGGTGCGTGAACCGCTACAAAGGACCATGCCGTGAGTGATTGGACTTCTGGTTACGTGGCCGACATTGGGTACACGTACGGCTACTACTCGGCCCTGAACCCCGTGCGTGCGCGGCTCCCGTTCCTCAGCTCGGGCATCGCCCCTCTCGAGACCCACACGGCCTGCGAGCTCGGTTTCGGTCAGGGGATGAGCGCCAACCTGCACGCGGCCGCGTCACGGACGCGCTGGCACGGGACGGACTTCAATCCGTCGCACGCTGCCTTCGCGGAGGAGCTCGCGCGAGCGTCGGACAGCGGCGCATCTCTCCATGATCAGTCGTTCGCGGAGTTCTGTGCGCGCCCCGACCTGCCGGATTTCGACTTCATCGGGTTGCACGGGATCTGGAGCTGGGTGTCCGACGAGAACCGCGCCACGATCGTGGACTTCGTCCGGCGGAAGCTGCGGGTCGGCGGCGTGCTGTACGTGAGCTACAACACCCTGCCGGGCTGGGCCTCGATGGTGCCCGTCCGCCACCTGCTTGCCGAGCACGCGGAGGTGATGGCCGCGCCCGGGCGAAGCATCGCGTCGCGCGTCGACGCGGCGCTCGAGTTTGCCGAGAAGCTCTTCGCGACGAACCCGAAATTCTCCCAGACGCACCCCGGCATCAGCGAGCGGCTCGAGCGCATGAAGGGCCAGAACAGGAGCTACCTCGCGCACGAGTACTTCAACAGGGATTGGCTGCCGATGCCGTTCTCCAAGATGGCCGAGTGGCTCGCAGCCGGGAAGGTCGAATACGCCTGCTCCGCGTCGCACAATGACCACATCGACAACCTGAACCTGACGAGGGAGCAACAGGCGCTGCTCCGGGAGGTTCCCGACGCGGGATTCCGCGAGAGCGTGCGCGACCTGATGGTCAACCGCAACTTCCGCAGCGACTACTGGGTGAAGGGAACGCGACGCCTCTCCTCTTTCGATCAAGTCGAGGCGCTGCGAGGGGAGCGGGTGCTGCTCATCACCGACCCGTCCGACGTCATCCTGAAGACCAAGGGGGCGCTCGGCGAGGTCGGTCTCACGGAGTCCGTGTACCGCCCGCTGCTCGACATCCTCCAGGACTTCAAGCCGCGCGACATCGGGGCGCTCGAACAATCGGTTCGCCATCGTGACATCGGTTTCGCACAGGTGGTGCAGGCGCTGCTCATCCTGATCGGCAAGGGTGATCTGGGGGTCGTCCAGGATGACGAGGCGGCCGCGCTCTCCGTTGCGTCCAGCGACCGGCTGAACCATCACCTGATGCTGCGTGCGCGGGGCAGCAGCGACATCCATCACCTAGCGAGCCCGGTGACGGGCGGCGGCATCGGAGCGAATCGCATGGAGCAGCTCTTTCTCCTCTCGATTCGTGACGGCAAGACCGATCCCGGAGCGTGGGCGAAGTTCGGCTGGGCGACCCTCTCGGGCCAGGGCCAGCGCGTCGTGGCGGAGGGCAAGCGGCTGGAGACGCCCGAGCAGAACCTGCAGCACCTCTCCGCCCAGGCCGCGGAGTTCGAACGAAAGCGGCTCCCCGTGTTCCGCGCGCTCGGCGTGGTGTAG
>CAYUAW010000002.1:8811-18049 GCA_964442485.1 uncultured Polyangiaceae bacterium | reverse complement strand
TCGCGGCGCAGCGCGCGCACCAGGTCCTGCGCTCGCTGGCTGTCCGGCAGGTACGGAGTCGTGACGTCGAACGAGACCGCGTGCGCCCCGACGGAGAGCCGCTTCGATTGCTCGATCTGGGCCTCTAGCTCGGGCGGTGGGGCGAGAAGCATGGATGCCCACGCCTCCTTCGGTACCGGGCTGGCCGGATCGACGATTCCTCGCACCTTTCCGACCCCCGGAAGGGCCTGGACGCGTGCGACGAAATCATAGAGCGCCTCGACGCGAGCGGGCGTCAGAGAGGGGCCCGAAGGGAAATCGACGACCGCGGTGACGTGATTCGCCGCCTCCTCGGGGAACGCCCGGCGGAGGAGCTCGTACCCGGTGCGCGCCTCTGTCTCTGCAGGGAGGACGCGCACGTCGGGCGTCGCGATCGCGAGACGGAAGAAGGGCACGCCCGCGTACACGAGAACGGCGAGCGCCGGCAAGAGTACGAGCAGCGGGCGGTGCATCGCCCACTCCGCGAGGCGCCGGAACACCGTGCCCTGCGGCCTTCCGCGCCGCCACGGCAGCTTGCCCCAGTCGATCCGCGGCCCGAGCACCGCGAGCAGGGCCGGCAGAAAGGTCAGCGCGAAGACGACGGCGAAGGCGACCACGATGGCGCCGCCGAGACCCATCGACAGCAAGTAAGAGCGCGGGAAGAGCAAGAGCCCCGCGAGCCCGGTCGTCACCGCGAACCCGGAGAACACGACGACCCGTCCCGCGGTACTGGTCGCCCGTCGCAACGCCTGCTCGTAGCCGGCGCCGGAGGCGAGCTCCTCGCGGTACCGGCTGACGATGAAGAGCGAGTAGTCGATCGCCACGCCGAGCCCGATGAGCGAGCACATGTTCAGCGTGTACTGGGCGATCTCGACGTGGTGCGAGAGCACCATGACGGCGGCGATGCCGCTCGCGACCGAGAGTGCACCCACACCGACCGGGACGAGCGCCGCGACCACGGAGCGGAAGACGGAAAGGAGCAGCAAGATGCAGATCGGCAGCGAGACGAGCTCCGCGTGAAGGAGATCCTCCTCGAGGACACGATCCAGATCATTTGTGAATGCCAGGATGCCAGTGCAGGTGATGTCGAGCGACGCGGACTTCAGCTTCGCGCGGAGCGCCGGATAGTCGTGCGCGGCGTCGCCGAACTCGCCGCGCACCGACACGACCGCGAAGGCGGCCCGTGCCTCGGGATTCGTCATCTCGGCGCCGACCGGCCCGAGATCCGTCGGCGCGGTGACCGACGCGATCCGCGGGTCGTGACGGAGCGGCGCCAGCGCTCGCTCCATGGCAGCGTCGAAATCCGGCGCGCCGGGCCGAGCGGTCCTCGACTGGAAGACCGCGACGAACGTCGTGTCCGACGGGCGCCCCGAGATCGCATCGGCGAGAGCGCCGGCGTGCTCCGCCTCCAGCCCGTGGATCACGCCGGTGGAGAGGCGCCCACCCTGGGAAAGGAGCGCGAGCGCGCAGGCGAACCAGACCGCGACCGCGCCGAGGACGAACCAGCGCCTGCGGTAGGCAAAGAGACCCAATCTATCGAACACGAAGACTCTCTCTCGAGCGACGAGAAGGCCGCGCATGAAAACCGCATGAACCGGCCCACGCGAAATCGGCCGGCGGAAGCTACGCGACGGGGGGACGTGCGACAAGCGGCCCGCGCCGCGCTTTGCAAAAGAGCGCGCCTACGCTACCTTTCGCGCGTGAAACCTGCTCCCATCACGCCGAGTGACCACATCGAAGGCCCTGAAGACGCGCGCGTCACGCTGCTGGAGTACGGCGACTTCGAGTGCCCCTACTGCGTTCGCGCCTACCCTGTGATCGAGAGTGTTCGCATCGCGAGGAAGGGCTCGCTCAGGTTCGTGTTCCGGCACGTCTCCCGCTCCTCGAACGGCTTCGCGAAACAGGCCGCCGAGGCCTCGGAGTTCGCCGCCTCGAAAGGGCGCTTCTGGGAGATGCACCGCGAGCTCTTCACCCACCCCGGCGAGCACGAGCTCGAGCAGCTCGTCGGCTATGCGCAGGCGATCGGCCTGGACGCCGGCGAATGCCGCACGGCCCTGGTCGAGCGAAAGTTCGCGGCTCTGGTGCGGGATCTGGACGCGGCCGCGGCTCGCAGCGGCATCATCGGCACGCCGGTCCTCTTCGCGAACGGCGAGCGTTTCGAGGATCGCATCGAGGTCGAGACCCTGGGCGCCGCCGTCGATCGGGCCTACGCCCGCTCCTGAGGGCTCAGTTCTTTCCCGGCATTCCCGGAACGGGCATGCCGTCGACCCGCAGCAGCGACGAATTTCCCTTGGTCGGCGTCCCGGCGAGACCGGTGCGCGCGGTGATGAAGAACGTGCGCTGATCAGGGCCACCAAACGCGCAGTTCGTCGGGACCTGCCCGGGCGTCGCGATGACTCCGAGCTGCTTTCCCTTCGGGTCGTAGACGGTGATCCCGGAGAAGGTCGCTGCGTAGAGATTGCCGCCCGCGTCGACGCACATGCTGTCCGGCAGCAGGACCGTCGCGAAGAGCTGCTTGTTCGAGAGGGCGCCGTCACGCGCCACGTCGAAGGAGAAGATCTGCCCGCTCCCGGTGTACGAAACGTAGAGGGTCTTCTCGTCGGGGGAGAAGTTCACGCCGTTCGGGCCGCCGGTGGAAGAATCCTCCAGGTAGAGCGCCGTCGAGGTCAGGCGGTAGACGCCCTGGAAGCAGAGCTCCGGCACCTGGGCCGTGAACCCCTGGCTGCCGTCGATGCCGAAGGTCGGGTCGGTGAAGTAGATGACGCCGTCGGAGCGCGCGATGAGATCGTCGGGAGAGTTCAGCTTGCGGCCGCGATAGTCTTGCACGACGGACGTCACCTTGGTCCCGTCGAACTTCCAGATGTCGCGCGACACGAAGCCGGCACCGATGAGATACCCTTCGGGGTGGAGCGCGAGGCCGTCGGCGTTACCGACGTGGTCGGCAGCCACGTCCAGCGTGTCGGGCAGCTTCAGGCGATAGACGACGTCGGCATTGATGTCGGTGAAGAAGAGCACTTCGCTCGCCGGATCCCAGACCGGGCCCTCCGTGAAGAGGAACTGGTTCGAGATCACGGCTACCTTGCCGATCTTCGCGAACTCGAGCGGCGGGTAGCTCACGGGCGTCGTCCCGGAGTCCTTGCCCAGGGAGCCGTCGGCGCCCGCGTCGTGATGGGTCACTGCCGCATCGCGTGCGCTCGCGTCGCCGCCGCCAGCGTCGAAAGCGTCCATCACAGTGGACGCATCTGGTTCGGAGTTGCCCGCGCTGAGCAAGCTGGGCCCCGCGTCGGCACCCAGGGCGCAGCCCGCCCCCATCATGCCGGAAACGCCTGAGGAGCCCGCGGCGCCGCCTGCGCCTGCGCCGCCCGCCCCCCCGGCGGACGAGCCCGGATGTGATGCGTCGCGCGCGGCGTCCGGCTTCTCACCGGCATCCGGATGGGTTCGCGGACCTTGCTCCGAGGAGCCACACGCTACCGCCACGCCCGCGACCGTGCTCATCGCCAACGGACGCACCCAACGCCGAAAATCACCCATCGCATCCTCCGAAAGAAAGTCGCGCGCGAGGCCCGGTAACCGCCGTCCGTGTGCGCGAAACACAACCTAACCCGGGGAGGGCGCGACTTACCAGCGCGAGGCGGAAGGCGCTCGCGCCCGTGTGTAAAGGTTCGACCTCGCTCGTCGAGCAATTCCCCTGCAAACCACGGACACGCCGCACTAGGGGCTGGGCGTACCGCGCGTGATCAGCTCGTCGATTGAGCGGCCCGGGATAGTGTCGCGCGCCAGTGTGAAAGCCGATGTCTCGAGGATCTCACGCGCCGCCCGGATCACGGCGCTCGTCGCCACGCTCGCGAGCACGCTTCCGAGGCTGATGCGCTTGACGCCGAGGGCGGCGAGCTCCCCGACGGTCAGCGCCTCGCGTGGGCCGAGGAGCACGTTGACGGGCCGATCCACCGACTCGACCACGCTGCGTATTTCCTCTGCGGTCCGCAGGAGGGGGGCGTAGAGGACGTCTGCTCCCGCCTCCTGGTAACGCTGCAACCTCCGGATTGCGTCCGCAAGGTCCGGAGTGCCCGTGAAGAAATTTTCAGCGCGCGCGGTCAGCGTGAACGGGAACGGCAACGCGCGCGCGACCTCGGCAGCGGCGGCGATTCGGTCGGCGGCGTGCTCGATGTCGTACTGGGGGGAGTCGCTTCGACCTGTCGAGTCTTCGATGGAGCCCCCCACCAGCCCGGCCTGAGCGGCGAGGCGAATGGTCTCGGCGGTGTCCACGGGCGAGTCGCCGAAACCGTTCTCGAGATCGCCGCTCAGGGGAACGTCGACGCTCTCCGCGAGCTCGCGAGCGTGGCGCATGACCTGGATCCGACCAACTCGGTAGTCACGCGTGCCGATCGCCCGCGCGAAGCCCGCGCTGGTCGTCGCCAGTGATTCGAAACCGAGACCGGCGAGCAGCCGCGCAGATCCGACGTCCCAGGGATTCGGGAGCACGAAAGCTCCCTCTCGCTCGTGGAGAGCACGGAATGCGACGCCCCTTTCAGCCTGTGATTTCATCGGGGGGAAGCGTGGGTCCGGCCGAACGGAATGGCAATCGTTCGGCGCCATTCACTTGGCCAGAACCGACAGTGATCGACACACACCTTGGTAACGGAGGCCAGTACGGGGAACCCGCAAGCGCAGATGATAAGCGCTGTGTCTTTGCGAGTGCATACGGCTCGTGCGAGCCTCGTCGCATGTTGCGGTGGGCGTCGTACCGGGCGGCTGCGCTGGTCGCAGCTGGAACTCTTGCTGGCTGTGGAAGCAGCGATCGCAGCCCGGGCATCACGCCAGTGACAGCGCCTCCCGGCACCGGCGGAGCCACGACGGGTGTCGGTGGGACGCCCGTCACCAGCACGGCGGGATCGACGACGGTGCTCGCAAGCGGTGGCGTCACCGGAGCGGGCGCACCCGCGGCAGCGGGAAGCGTACCCGTGGTCGTCGGCGCGGGCGGCACGGTATCGGGTGGAACCACGAGCGCGGGCGCATCGGGAAGCGGCGGAGCATCCGGCGGAGCGGGCAGCGCCCCCGTCATCCCCGACCCGAACGTTGCCAGCCTCTCCCTCGATCCGTTCACCGTGCAGCCGGGACAGGAAGTCATCATGTGCCAGGACTTCGACAACCCGTTCGGCGGTCAGGACGTCGCGATCGTTCACACCGAATCGGACATGACGCCCGGCTCTCATCACCTCCATGTGTTCTATGGAGCCGACAGCCCGCCGAGCAAGACCATCGCGCCCTGCGCGAACCCGCTCGAGTTCCGCTCGCTCCTCCACATCGCCGTCGCTCCACACTACGAGATCACCTACCCCGCGGGCATGGCCGCGCGTCTGCGCGGCTCGCTCGGCCTGCGTCTCCAGTCGCACTACATCAACACGACGACCGATCCGCTCGACGCGATGGTCACCGTGCGCCTGAAGAAGACCGATCCCACGACCATCCAGAACTGGGTCGCGCAGTTCTACTACGACAGGGTCCAGCTCAGCGTGCCGCCCGGTGCCAACCAGCAGGTCACGACGTCGTGCACGGTGCCGGGAAACTACGGCAAGATCGGCCTGCTCTCGGCGATCAGCCACATGCACAGCCGGGGAACGCATTTCGTCGCCTCGACGAGCACCGGAGTGAAGCTCATCGAGACCGACGACTGGGAAGGCGGTTCCCCCATCGTCTACGACCCACCCGTCATGCTGAGCCCGGGCGACAGCGTGACCTGGACCTGCACGTACAACAACACGACGGGCCAGACGCTGGTCTTCGGCGACTCTGCCGCCAAGAACGAGATGTGCATCTACATTGCGCGTTTCTACTCGTCGCCCGACGGCAACGACATCGAGTGCCAGTCCCCGTACCCGATGGGCATGGGCGCGGTGACGAGGTTGCCCGCGGGAATGTGAGGGGCCGCGGTTCCGCCGAGCATGGTCGGCGACGGCTCCCGTGCCCAGCTCGCTACTTGCGGCGGACCGTCTTCGCGCGCGGGGGGTGAATCGTCTCACCGCGCGCGCACATCGCGACGAAACGGGCTACGCGCTCGGCGCGCGTCTCGGGTCGCTTCGCGGTCTGGACACGGTACAGGATCGCGTAACGATTCGCGCCGTCGAGTGTCTCGAAGAAGCTCGCCGCACGCGCGTTCGCGGCGAACGCGCGCCGGAGGTCGGGTGGCACCGTCGACGCTCGCGCGCCGTCGTACGCGCCGTCCCATCGCCCGTCGGCGCGCGCACGCTCGACCTCGGCGAGGCCCGGCGACATCATCTTCTTCGCAGCGATCAGCGCCTCCGCCTTGGCCCGGTTGATCTTCGACCAGGGGCTCTTCGCGCGGCGAGGTGTGAAGCGCTGTAGCCACGCGGTGTCGTCGAGTGCGTTCTTCCGGCCGTCGATCCACCCCCAGACCAGCGCGGCATCGACAGCCTCGGCGTAGGTGAAGTTCTTCTTCGTACCCTTCGGCAAGCGAAGGGAAACCCCCTGGCTCGTCGAGTGATGCGACGCGAGCCACTCGCTCCACTCACGCGCGCTCGCAAACGTGAGCACGCCATCGTCGCTCGTGCTCCTCCGCTTGCCTGCCGACGACGCGCGCGGCGGCGTCGCCGTTGCTCGCGTCGTCCGTGGTTTCGAGCGCCGTGCGACTGCCACGTCAGGGACGAGGTTACACGGACGCTGCCGTCACGAGAACTGCGCGCCGCGACGCGCACGCCGCCGGCGCGCCGCAGCCACGCCGGCCAGCGCGACCAGGAAGCCCGTCACCGAGCTCCGCGTCGGATCCTTTGCGACGCTACAGCCCCCGCTGGACGCCTGAGAGTCGCCGGCAGCGGCGCTGCTGGTCGCCGGCGACCCTGCGCCGGAGGCGCCTCCCGACGAGGGCAACGACCCGGTCGAGGTGCCACCCGAGCTCGCCCCACCGGTGCCTGCGCCGCCCTTCCCCGAGCTTGCACCGCCGCTCGAATGCGACCCACTCGGAATCGTGGTCTGGCCCACCGGCGGAACGACGGGAAGCGCCGGCGCCGGACCGGGAGCGGGCATGCAGTCCACGCTGGGCGACGTGGCTCCCGTCGTGGAGTCGTAGTTCATCCTGGCCACGGCGGCATAGCCCGCCTCGCATTGACAGCTCGGGTTGCCGTTGATCGGGACGCAGGCCCCGTGCGCCCCGCAGTCGAACCCCTCGCAGGCTGGAGCCAGCGAGAGCGGGCTCGTCGCGGGATCGTCGAGATCGACCGCGACGGGCTCGCAGTAGACGTCCGCGACGTTCGAGCCGGTCGTCGTCAGCCGGGCGGTGGCGTCGTTCGCGCAGACGCACGCGGCGGCGGGCGCCGTCTGCGTCGGATCGCTGGAGTAAGGGGCCTGCGCCACCACGTCGATGCATGCCCCGCGCCGGCCGCAGTAAGTAAAGGTGCAAGGAGGGGGCGGCGGGGGCGTCTGGGTGCCGCACATCGAGTAGTCGAACTTCGGATCGGTCAGGTCGTGGACGTTGCTCACGTTCGCGGTGTTGCTCGACACCATGAAGACTGGATCCTCGGTCATCTCCTCCGCGCTCATCCTGGCGTAGAGGCGCGTGATGTACGGAAACTTGTCGAACAGGGCGAGCAGCGCGTCCTGCGAAGCCTGCGCGTCGGGGATGCTCGGGTTGACGAACTGACTGCGGATCTGCGTCGCCAGGTCTGTCGTGGGGTTCGCGTACTCGGTCACGAACGCCTGGCCACCTACTTTGTCGCTTTCGGAGGACACGAGCGAGAGATAGTTGTTCGCGTTGCCGTACTGGTTGAACTGGATCGAGGAATCGGGGATCTTCAGATCGATGTAGTTCTGCGGGGCCCAGCGCCGGGTCGAGAGCACGAAGGTCACGATGCCCATTTCGGGCTGTGCGGCTACGGACGTCAGCCGGATGGGGATCAGGGGCTGATCGCTGTCGTAGGCCATGCCGATCGGCTTGATGTCCGTGGTTGCCTTGTCCGCCTGGAGCTTCATCGCGACGAAGTGCATCCCGCTCTCGACGTAGGGCTGGATGAGGGGTGTCATCTTGTCGGTGATGCGGTAGCCATTGTCGTTGAGCCACTGCACGAGGACGTCGGCGCTGGTCCCTTCCAGGGTGACGGTGTCGAAGGGCCCCACCGTCTGCTTCGCGAGCACGGTGACGCCGGGCTGCCCTGTCGGGGTCGACGCGGAGGCCGAGCCGCCAGCTCCGACCGCGACTCCCGGGACCGCGAAGTTGTTGCAGCTCGAGCGGTAGTACTGGGGCTCCGTGGCGACATCGAGCCCACGCATGGCGAGATCGGGGAGATCCGCGCTCAGACGGGGGATCCCCGGCGCGGGGACTATCCACGCGAAGTCGTCCTTGTCGCCGGCATAGCGGATCTGGACGTACGCGGTGACGGTGTGGTCCCCGTTGATGGTGAAGATGATGTGTTCGGCGGTCTGATCCACCGGAGAGCGAGAGCAAAAGAATCCGCCGCAGGCGCTGGAGGCCGAGGGGGTGAGGGCCACAGCCGCAAACGCCGCCGTCGCAAGCGTGGCGCCGAAAAAGCTTCTTTTGATGGCCATTGTCGTCTCCGTGCTCGTTTCGCGATGGCACACCTGTGCCACTCACACTGCCGCACGAGACGTTGGAGCAACAGACGTGCCGTCCTTGCCGATGCCCTGATGGCACAGCGTCGGAAGTGGGCCCTCTCAGCCCCACCGGCTCCCTGGAGCGAGCGAAACGCTCTGTGCCGAGCTCAGCAGCATCATCGCGACGCTCGTCGTGCGGTTCGACGCGCGGTGCGGCGCTCGGCGCCGCGGTGCGCGTCCAGTGCTTTCCTCCCGGGTCGGAGCGAGCTCCCTGGCGAGCGGCGTCACCTTCTTCCGGATCGGTGCCGCGACCCGCACGCGTATCGAGATGTGAATCAACCGGCGAGGGTCCGGCAACCGCGCGCGAAAGAACCCCGTGACGAGTGCCGTGAGTACCATCAGCCCCAGAACGATCTCTGCCGGTAGCATCGGCTGCTCGTTCTGCAACTTGCGGGCCCAGCGCCGAACGGCGGTTTTTTCGGAAGATCGAGCGCGTCGAGGGCTTCGCACGAGAATCGACGGAACACCTGTTGTCGTCCGCCAACACCCCGGCGGGCGCGCACGACCTCAGCCGCCCTGCCTCGACGCCCAGCGAGCCATCGCCTCGAAGCGGTACGCGAAGATGCGCAGTACGTCGACTTCGACGGACCACCGATCG
>CAYUAW010000002.1:4777-8711 GCA_964442485.1 uncultured Polyangiaceae bacterium | reverse complement strand
GCGTGCAATGCCACGACCGATCGGGCAGACGCCACTGTCGACTGGTCGGGAAACCTCTCCGTGCCGACGTTCTCGGCGCCACGGTCATGCGACAAGGCAAGTGGTCGTTGACGGGGCTCCAGACGGACGACGTGACGTTTGCCGGAAATGGCACCTTCACGTGCGACCCCCGGTCAGAGTCTGCGTTTCGTCCAGGCATGGTCGAGTTCCACCTGGACTACGAGGCGGCGTACGACGGCATCACGATGCAGAAGGCGCTGCACCGCCTCACGGCGGGAAGCATCCACTATGCGGTGAAGGCCGCGCACTCGGCCGCCACAAGGGGCAACACGACGAACGCCACCTTCGACATGGACGTCGATCTCGGGTTCGGCGCGGACGGCACCGCCACGCTGGTGCTCGACGGAGTCATCGGTACACCGTGAACACGGGATCCGGGCAGGTCGCGCGCACGAACTGACGCCGCCCACCTGGTTCGACAATTGCAGGACGCCCGGCCATGGATAGCCCCAAGGATACGCTCCAGCACGAACTCGACTCCCTCAAGCAGACGCGCGACGAGCTGCGCGTGAAGCTGCACCTCGGTTCCCAGGACGCCAAGGACGCCTGGGACAAGCTCGAGCGAAAGTGGCTCGAGCTCGAGGACAATTCCAAGGTCGGGGACGCGGCGAAGGTTCTCGTCTCGGAGATTCGCGAGGGATATCAGCGCTTCGTGACGACCTTCGGGTGAGCCCGGTCACTCGGTATCGCACGATTGCGGACCCCGACTCGGGAGCCGGTCGGCCGCGCCGGAGGGTGGACCTCGAGCGTGCAAGAAGGCCGGAAGGCGCGGTGCTCTCTTGCGACGGACGAAGACGCTCAGCAGCAGGCTCGCGAGGCTCTCGGGGCTGGTCGTCGGGGTCGCGATATCCTCTTGTTCGTTCCTCGCGCCGAGCGACCGGGAGCTGACCGGCGGGGGTTCCAGCAAGGTCCTCCCCAACGACGCGAGTGTCGTGGAGGTGGGCCCGCCGTCGCCGGCGAACCCCAAGCCCGCACCCGGGGCCGGCGGCGCGCCCGCCCAGATGCCGACCGGCATGAGCCCCGTTCAGCCAGACGCGGGATGCACCGGCTGCGGCAGCGTTTCCCCCGCACCGTCGCCCGAAGCCGGAGTGCGTGACACTGGCGCGCCTGAAGCCGGCGAAGCGGACTCCGGGCCGGAGCCGTCGCCGGCTGCGGCGCTCGCCGGGCTGCGGCTCGAGGTCCACTGCGGCGCCCAGGACGGGACCAGCGATTCGTGCAAGGAAGTCCTGCCCACCGGATTGAGCTGTCCGAGCGAGGGCTACCAGATGAGCCGGGCGGTCGTGTTCGGCGGCTCGCCCACGCTGCAGTACTGGGTGAAGCTCAGGTTTCGCGGGATCGTCCGAAGGTCTACCAGGGCGGGGTCGCGGACATCCCGGGGAGCAACGGGTGCTTCTACCAGGGGGGGCGCGCCGGGCGGTAATGCGGTGTTCAACGAGTACGGCTTCAGCGTGTCGTCCCCGGGCCAATCCTACTTCCTGAACAACTGGATGGAGGGCGACTACGTCATCGCGCTCGACTACCAGGAGTCGATCCTCGTCCACGGTGGCTCGAAGGTGACCCTCTTCAGCTATTCGAAGCTCTGCGCCCAGGAGTACGACTGCGCGGACCTGAGCAAGGCCCCGAGCTGCGAACCGAAGGCCCTCTCGGGCGTGACTCATCTGAAGGACAAGGGCCAGTTCGTCCAGATCGACGTGGTCAGCGTCGCCGTCGCGGAAGCGGGCGCGAAGCCCGGTATCCAGGTCTCCGCCCAGTGAGCCACATTTGACTAGAGCTCGTGTCGGCCCACGAGCGGTACGCTCGTATGGATGGGACGAGAGGACGGGGCAGCGGAGGCGACCGAACCAGGGCCGGAGCGCAGCTCACGTATCACCGAGATCGGAGCCCGGGCGCGCGAAGAAGTCCCGCCGCGTTCGACGTCCGACGACGCGCTCCACCCGGTCGATGCCGAGCTCCTCGAGCACCTCGAGCGGCGCTTCTCCGAGCTCTCCGGCGCCGATCGTCGCATCAGCGTCGCGGAACTCGGCCGCGCGCTGAACCTCCGGAGCGAGGAGCTCGCGCGCCGCGTGCTCACGGCGTTCGACCGCGATCACGACGGCCACATCGACGCCGGCGACTTCCTCGGCAGCGTGCGGCGGTTGCTCCTCGGCAGCGCCCGCGACCGTTTGCTCTTCGCGTTTCGCGTGCACGACATCGACGGCGACTCGTCGCTCACGCGCGAGGAGCTCACGCGGATGATCGCGCTCGGCCTCGCCGAGGATGCGGTGACGTACCCGGCGGGCGAACCCGCCCGGCTCGCCGCGCTGCTGCTCGACTGCGCGGATCGCAATCACGACGGGCGTCTGTCGTTCGACGAGTTCAGCCGCGCCATCGAGAAACACGCCGAAACGTTGCGGCACGTGACGACCAGCGGCGCGTGCTGGCTCGCGCCGAACGAGGCCCTGCTCGGCCCCGAGAGCCCGGGGCACACGCGGAGAGTGCGGCTCGGCCGCTGGGTGGAGAACCACGCGGTGGCGATCGTGCTGCTCTCCGCGTGGGCCATCGCCAACGCCGTACTCTTCGAGCAGGCGAGAGCGACCTGGGCGCGCGCGCAGGCGAACGTGTTCATCCAGATCGCGCGGGGAAGCGCTGCCTGTGTCTACCTGAACGCGGCGCTCGTCCTCTTCCCCACGATGCGAGGGGTCCTGACGTTCCTGCAGGAAAGGCGAAGGTCTCGTGCGGTCTCGTTCGGCAGTGCGCTCGGCTTTCACCGTCTCGTCGGCGCGACGCTCTTCGGGCTCGCGCTCGTCCACTGTGCAGCGCACCTCGGGAACCTGTACGTCACGGACCGGGCGCACCTGTTCTCCGCGCTCGTCGCCCCCGGCGCGCGGCGAAGCGGCGTCGCGTGGATGGGCGTCTTCGTGGTCATGTGGGTGTTCGCACTGAAGCGCGTGCGTCGATGGCGTTTCGACGCGTTCTACCTCACCCACCTCCTCTTCCCGGTCTGGTTCGGGCTCGGGCTCGCCCACGGTCGCGCGTTCGCGATGTGGACGGCCGTCCCCCTGCTCGCCTACGGCGTCGAGCGACTGGTACGCTACGTGGGCCGCTCGTATCCGGCCGACGTGCTCGAGCTACGCCCTCTCCGCTCCGGGGTAACGCGGCTCACCCTGGCGCGACCGGACGGCTTCCAGGCGAAAGCGGGCCAGTTCGTCTTCCTGCGGCTGCCCGCGGTGGCGCCGCACGAATGGCATCCCTTCACGATCAGCAGCGCGCCTGAGCAGCCCGAGCTGACGCTGCACGTCAGGGCGCTCGGCGACTTCTCCTCGGCCGTTCGCAAGCTCGCGGAGGAGCGGTTCCGCAACCGAAACGCATCGCCTCTCGTCGCGGAGCTCGACGGCCCTTACGGCGCGCCGTGCGTGGACGTCTTCGCGTCGCGTCGCGTCGTGCTCGTCGCAGGTGGCATCGGCGTCACGCCGTTCGCAAGCGTGCTCGGGAGCATCGTCTGCCGTCTCCGCTCGGCGCCCGCGTCATTGCCGCTCGAGCGCATCGACTTCTTCTGGCTGAACCGCGACCAGTACTCGTTCGAGTGGTTCGTCGAGCTCCTCGGGCGGCTGACTGCCATGGACGAGAACGGCCTCGTGCACGTCCACGTCTTCATGACAGGCGGGCGCGCCGACGCCGCGTGCGCGGCTCTGAATCTCGCGGTCGGGATGACGCAGGCCGCGGGCGGCAACGACGTCGTCACCGGGCTCGGCATCGAGACGCACATGGGGGAGCCCGCGTGGGCCGAGGAGCTCGACGCGATCGTGGCGAGCGCGGGGGGGACGCCCGTCGACGCCTACTTCTGCGGACCGGAAGGGCTGGGCAACAAGCTCTCCAGGCTGTGCAGAGCGCGCGG
>CAYUAW010000002.1:0-4677 GCA_964442485.1 uncultured Polyangiaceae bacterium | reverse complement strand
TCTGACCAGCTCGAGCGCCGTTGACGTTTGGAGGGGGCCGGGTGAGTCTCGGCCACCGCATGCGGACCGTTCGCGTGAAGCTCGTGACGCTGGTCCTCGCGTGCACGGCGCCTGCCCTCGCCGCCGCGGTGCTGCGCTCGTGCGAAGCCGAACACGACATGCTCGAGCAGGTCGGGCGACGGGTGAACGCCAGCAACCGCCGCTTCGGCCTCGAGCTCGACGAGTACCAGGTCAACGCGAACCTCGCCCTGGCGCTGGTCGGACACTCCACGCGCTTCCAGAAAGCGCTCGCGACACACGATTCGGCCGGCGCGGCCACCCTGGTGAAGACGGTCACGGACGTCTACCAGCACCGGATCGTGCTCGCTTCGGACGCGAAGGGCGACCTGGTCGCGAAGGGCAACGCCGAGCGCGGCCCGTCGTCGCTCGGCCCCGAGTCGAGCCCGGCGTTCGCGGAGCTCCTCGCGGGGAAACCGCTGGCCGGCCTGATCGAGGTGCGCTTCTCCGACGGCCCCGGTTACGCCCTGGTGACGGCGACGCCAATTCGCTCGGAAGACGCGCAGGTGGTCGGCGCCATCGCGCTTCTCACGCCCATCACGGAGAAGTACCTCGAGTACCTCGAGCCGAAGCTCAACGCGGACCTCTCGCTCCGGGTGAACGAGAAGGTGGTCGCTGCGTGCGCCGATCATCCCGCGCCGGATCTCGAGTCGCACTCCGCCGATGCGACGTTGAAGGAAGTGAACGGGAAGCTCTTCGCGCTGAAGACCTTCCGTCCGGAGAAGCTCCAGCGCGCCGGCATGGAGGTCGAGATCACGGCCTCGCGCGACGTGACCGAGCTTCGCGACGAGGTGAGGAAGGATCTCTACCGCGAGCTCGGCGCCCTCTCGGCGTTGCTGGTGGTGGTGCTGGCCGTCGCGCTGCGCTTCGCGTCGCGGATGGGAAACGCCGTTCGCTCCATCTCCGAGGCCGCCGAGGTCGTGAAGACCGGAAAATACGTGAACGCTCCGGTGATCAAGACGGGCGACGAGATCGAGACGCTCGCGATCGACTTCAACGCGATGGTGCAGGGCCTGAAGGAGCGCGACCAGCTTCGCGACACCTTCGGACGTTACGTCACGCGGCAGGTCGCCGATCACCTCATGAAGGGGAACCAGACCCTGGGCGGCGAGCTGGTACCGGTCACCGTGCTCTTCTCGGACATCCGCTCGTTCACCAGCATCAGCGAGACGATGGAGCCTCGCGCGCTTCTTGATTTCCTGAACGAATACTTCACTGGCATGGTGGAGAGCGTGATGCACCACCACGGCGTGGTGGACAAGTTCATCGGGGACGCCATCATGGCCGTCTTCGGCGCACCGGTCCCGGATCCCGAGGACCCCCTGCGGGCCGTGAAGGCCGCTCTCGAGATGCGCACGCGTCTCAAGAAGATCAACGAGGCGTTCAAGGCCAGGGGCTTGCCGGAGCTCCGGACGGGGATCGGCCTGCACTCGGGTCAGGTCGTCGCCGGGAACATGGGTCACGCGGAGCGCATGGAATACACGGTGATCGGTGACACCGTGAACCTCGCGTCGCGCCTGGAGAGCATGACGAAGGAGCTCAAGTGCGACGTGATCCTCTCGGAGGACCTCTATCACCAGGTTGAGCGCTTCGTGACCGCGGAGCCGCTTCACAAGATAAAGGTGAAGGGCCGCGACCAGGAGGTCATGGTCTACCGCTTGATCGACCTACGGACGGACGCGCCGGGGGAGCAGGTGGCGGAAGACGTCGGCTAAGCGCGCCGCGAGTGGTCAGGGGGCCGTACAGACGGCTCTTCCCGTTGCACTGCCGATGCCGGTGGCAGCAATCGGGGTGCACGACTGGCCGGCGGCGCAATCGGCAGCCGTGCCGCACACGACCTCCCCGGAGCAGGTTGCGGAGCAGGTGGAACCCGTCGCCGAGAGACAGCACTGGGAGCCCGCCACCGACGTGCAGCCGTTCGCTCCTCCGCAGGTGAACTCCGGCGCTGCGGCGCAGCCACCGGCCACGCACTGGGTGCCCGTGATGAGCCCGACGCCCGTACGCGTCTCGCAGCAGGACGACCCCGACGCGCAATCCTCGGCGGCGTCGCATGCGAACTTCACGTCGGCGGCCTTGCAGGTCTTCGAGCACTGCTCCGACTTGGCCGTCTTGTCGTAGCAGCACATCTCGCCCAGGGCGACGTCGCAGACGGCGCTCCCGCACCAGACGGTCTTCACGCTCGGGATTGCCTTGCAGACGAAGACGGAGGCGAGCGCGCCGGCGCCGGGCGCACAACGTTGACCGGGGATACAGTCACTGTCCTTCCCGCAGAACACGCGACCGATGCAGCCCGCCGTGCAGGATGCTGCCGTTCCCCCCGTCGGGTAGCAACACTTCGGCTTGCCACCGCTACAGTCCTCCGAACCGTCGCACGACACCGGCAGCTGACTGGTCGAGTCGCACGACATCGCGCAGTGTGCCGCGCCCGACGTCGTGTCGATGCAGCACACCTGGCCCGGCAGCTTGCAGCTCGAAGTGCCGCACTGAACCTCGCCGGGGACGCCGGCGGGCTCCTGCATGCCACCTGCGCCGCCGCCTGCTGCGCCGCCGGTACCTGCGCCCCCCGTACTTGCGCCGCCCATGCCTGCGCCGCCGGCGCCCTTTCCGCCGGCACCAGCACCGCCAGTGGATCTGCCTCCGGAGCCTGCGCCGCTTGCACCGCCCGCAGCCCGACCTCCATCGCCAGAGGCCGCACCCCCCGAGGCGCCGGCGTCCGGCTTGGTCGACGAACCGCCCGCCCCCGAGTCTTCGGAGGTAGAACCGCCGGCGCCCTTGGTCACGAGGTGCCCTTCGTCGATTCCGAGTATCGCGTTGCATCCGACGCCGAACGCCGCACTCGCGGAAGCGACGCCGAGCAGCGTACAGAGGGTGCGCGTCGTCGTGGACAGGGTTCTCGCAGCCATCAGAAGCTCCCCGTGGCGAGCAGCGAGCCGCCGCCGGTGACGTAACCCGGCGACACGGCGACGGACGGCCCACTCGTCGAGGGAGCGGTCAGGAAGAGGACGACTCCCGCGCCGATGAGCCCGATGCCTGCGATCCCGGTGATGGTCGCGATGTTCCCCGCGGAACGCGCATCGGAGAGATCCTTCACCCCCCGCGGATCGGTGCACGCGCTGCCGGCGCAGTACGCCTTGGAATCGGATTTCTTCGAGAGCGCGCTACCGGTGAAGACGCCGCTCACGATCGCCGAGACGAGCCCTGCGCCGCCGACCGCGACGCTCGCGATCCTCTGGCCGTTCCAGAAGGACGGGGTCTTGTTGGTCCCCTCGTCGCCGCTGGTCGCCGGGGGCGCGGCGGCCGGCGTTACCACAGGCGCGGCAGCCGGTTCCGGCTGCGGGGACGCGACCGGTGCGACGGGCGCGACCGCGCTCGGGGCACCGAACTTCAACGACACGGAGAGCCTCTGCCCCTCCGCGATGTCGAAGGCCTGCTCTGCGGTGTCCGCGCCGCGCGTCGCCTTCGCGACGTGATGCTTCGGGTCGACCGGCTGTGATGCACCGACGAGCGCACCGAGCACGGGCTCACCGTCGAGCGTCACCGTCACGTCGCTCGCCTGCGCCCCTTCCACGAGGAGAGTCAGCGTGCCGATCCTCGGTAAGAGATCGGCTCGCTCTCGCGCGGCATCAGCCTGGGCCTGCGCCTGACGCGCGTCGCTCGCGCCGCTCCATCGAGTGACGTCGACGTACCGCTCGGCCGCGCTGACCAGACGCCCTGCCTTCGCCAGTGCACGCGCCGACCACAGGCCGACCGTCGGCAAGCGAACGATCTGATAGGCGCGCTCGAGCTTGTCGATTGCGCCGTTCGTGTCGCCACTCTGCAAGGCGGTGACGCCGTCCTCGGCGAGTGCACGAGCAGCGCCGCGCGCGCGCTCATCGGTTTGTTGTGCTTCGGCCCGGCTGCTGGCGAGCAATAGTGCGAGAAGGAGTGTGGCGGGGAACTTCACGAAAGCTTCCTCCAGGAGGGTCGGGCTCTACGGCGGGGAAAGAGAGAACCAGGATGCGACGATAACGTGGCGGCGTGCGGCGAGGCCAATGCCCGCTGCATTCAGGATAACGCATTGCGTTGTCGGGGTGTTGCTGGCCGTGCAGGGGCGGGAAAGTTAGGCTGCCTGGTTATGGACTTCAGTGATCCCTGGGGCCCGGGCCACGTCATCGCGGACAAGTTCCGGCTGGTCCGCCAGCTCGGCAAAGGCGGCATGGGCTCGGTGTGGGCTGCCGATCATCTGGCGCTGAGCTCCCAGGTCGCAGTCAAGATCATCGACCCCGCCATAGCCAAGAACCAGGAGGCCCTCGGGCGGTTCCTCAGGGAAGCGCAGGCTGCCGCGGCGCTCAGGAGCCCGCACGTGGTGCAGACGTTCGACTACGGCGTGCAGGACGGCGTGCCCTTCATCGCGATGGAGCTCCTCGACGGTGAGAGCCTCGCCCAGCGTCTCGAGCTCGGAGGTCGCCTCTCCGTCGCGGAGACGGCGAAGATCCTCACGCAGGTCGGCCGCGCGATCTCTCGCGCGCACGAGGCGGGCATCGTCCACCGGGATCTCAAGCCGGACAATATCTTCCTCGTGAAGAACGATGACGAGGAGATCGCGAAGGTGCTCGACTTCGGCATCGCGAAGGCAACCGG
>CAYUAW010000001.1:114100-115584 GCA_964442485.1 uncultured Polyangiaceae bacterium | reverse complement strand
ACGATAGAACGCATCGATTGGCGCTCGCGGCCTTCTTCCCGGACGACAGAAAGCCCACGGGAACGCCCGCGGCGTTCATGGAGAGCGGCTCGGAACGTCCGGGAGCGCTCGCAGGGTTCTTCGTGAACCGCAAAGGGCTACACGAGTGCAAAGACGCCTGAAAGCCGAGTCGCGCAGCCGGAAGACTGCTCGTAAACTTTCTCCGCCCCCTTTGCTCGACCTAGCTCGTTGGTGTCACGGCTGCGACACTTCGACGATGATCGGGTGGTCCGTGAGCGTCAGCGCGACGCTATCGACGTTCGAGTGCGTCGCCGTCGGCGTGATGCCAGTCGTCGGGTCGAACAGCTCCACCGTCGCCTGGGAGCCGCCGAACTTCACTGTCGCGGCGTCGGTGCCGCCGCTCGGTCGATCGTTCCAGACGGCGAGCTCGAATACGCCGCTGCTCTTCTGGAGCAGCAGATCGTGCATGGTGGCGGGCTCGTTCGCGATGGAGTAGTCGAGTCGGCCCGGGTTCGCGGAGCCGCTATCGGCAAGGATGGTGGTCAGGTTGTGGAGGTAGACGCCGGATGTCTTGGCCGTGTAATTCGTGTCGAAGAAGCCCCAGTAGCCCTGGTTCGGGTCGTCCCGGAGCATGTACACGAAGGTGTAGCTCCATCCGCGCTTGTACGCCGACAGGTACAGGTTCAAGAAGAGCCGGCCCTGCTGCTCCTGCGTGATGCTGCCGTTGCCCATCGTGGGCCAGCCCGTCTCGGTGGTGACGCGAGGGAGCGTCGCGAGGTCCGCGTTCGAGTATCCCGTGAAGCCGCCGCGCCAGGTGTGGCCGTACTCCACATAGAGCCCGTCCCAGTCGCCGTTCAGCGTCGGATCGCTCGCGTTCCACGTCGTGTTGTCGTCGAGCTTCGAGCTGTGACCCGAGACGTAGTTGTGGGTGTTCGCGTAATCGGCGTAGACGGTGCCTTCCGGCATGGTGGTGCCGGCGCCCTTCGGGATCGTCAGGAACTGCAGCCCGACGTTGTCCGGTTCCGACCCACCGGCCTCGCTGGAGTGAAAGACCGGAATGCCGGCGAGGCTCTGCTCGGCCTTGACGGCCGCGTAGAGATCGCGCTGCAGGTGTGCGACCGGCACGAACGTGGTCGAGCTGGACGTCGCGTTCTCATAGGTGACGGCGAAATTGTTCGGTTCGTTCGGTCCCTCCACCGCGAGGAGTGCGCCTGCTGCGTTCAACGTCTTGGCCATGCTGATGGTCGAAGCAACGTCGCGGTTGGTGAGAAGGCTGAGCCGCGCGCCGGATTTCTGATGGACCGTGATCCAGTCCGCCACGTGAGCGGGATCCCCGTCGTCGCGGATCTCCGTGATGCCCGCGTAGGCGAGGACCGTCGCGCTCTGATCCGCCCCGTCTATGCCTTGCCCGATGTGCGTGCAGGCGCCGATGGAACCGAGAAAGTCGTGCACCCGGGCTGCCAGGACTCCCGTCCCGCCCCCCG
>CAYUAW010000001.1:86145-114000 GCA_964442485.1 uncultured Polyangiaceae bacterium | reverse complement strand
CAGCGAAAGGCACGCCACGCGGGAGGTGGAAGGGAGGCACAAGAAGTGGTTCGACATGGTTGACACCTGAAGGTGTCAGGTACCTCCGCCGCTGCCCCGCGGCTCAGGAAATGCCGGAGGCGCGCGCGACAGCGCGTCCCTTCCTTCGCGATTACGCCCATCTCGCGGAGAAAGAATTGGGGCACCCAGTGGGTGTCAGACGGCTCGGACTCGACGGGCGGCGCCGGCCCCGCGCGTCCCGCTCCGGCTACTCCGGCTGCGTCGCGTGGATGGTCGTCGCAATCGAATCGGTCATGCCCGTGTCGGGCCAGTCGCTCGGGATGAAGCCGTGGCGCTTTCGGAGCAGAAGAGACCAATGGTCAGCGTTCCAGCGGGGCGTGGCAATCTCACTTCGAGCTCAGGTGCCGTTGATTCGTTGCAGCTCGATGGTCGCGGTGGGATCGAGGGGCAGAGTCGTCTTCGTCACGAAGCCGCCCTCTGCGTCGACGACCTTCACGGCACCGAAGTGGCTCAGCGGCTTGCCGAGGCGGGCAGCGTCGCCGGCGACCACGACGAGGGCCTTGCCGGTCTGGAAGTAGCGCGCGGCGAGCGACGCCACGTTGTCCTTCGTGATGTTGCGGACCGCCGCGCGATACGTATCGTAGTAGTCCGGGGGAAGACCGAAGACGCCGAGATCCGTCGTGAGGTTCGCGATGGCGCCGACGGTGTCGACGCCGACGAGGAAGATGTCGGAGAGGTACCGCGTCGCGATGCCGGTCTCGTCGTCGGTGGGCGCGGCCTTGCCCATGGCGTCGAAGTGCGTGAGCAGCGCATCGAGGGCGAGGCCCGCCTTCGCCGTCTGGGTGCCGGCGGACAGGATGATGGGCGAGGGGCCGTGCGCGACCGCGTCGATCGACGAGCGCGTGCGGTACGCGAGGGAGCGCTTCTCGCGCACATCGAGGAAGAGGCGACCTGCGACGCCGCCGCCGAGGATCTGATTCGTGGTGCGGATCGCCGGCCAGTCCGCGCTCTGGCGCTCGGGGCCGAGGGTCGCGACGTAGACCTCCGCCTGCGGGCTGGACGGGCGATCGACGAGGAAGATGGTGAGCGCGCTCGGCGGCATCGGCGCGGTGAGTGACGGCGCCTCGGGTCGCTCGCCCGACCACGAGCCGAAGGCGCGCTCCACCTCTTGCTCGGCGCCCTTCGGCTCGACGTCGCCGGCGACGACGATGAAGGCGTTCTTCGGCGTGACCTGGCGCTTGTGCCACCCGCGGCAGTCCGCGAGTCCGATGGCCTCGAGCTGCTTCGGGTTCGCGTCGAATCGCGAGTACGGGTGCACGCCGGACGGCAGCTGGAAGAGCTCGCGGTAGAGCACCATGGAGGCCGCCCACGAGGCGTTCGTGCGCGAGAGGCTCGAGACGCGATCGATCTCTCGGCGCTTGAGCTTCTGGAACTCCGCCGCGTCGAAGCGCGGTTTCACCGCGACGGCCGCGAGGATGTCCAGCGCCTCGCCGAGGTGATCCTTCGTGACGGCCATGGTGATGCGCGTCGAGTCGCGATCGGTCAGGACGTCGAGGCTCGAGCCGAGCGACTCGGCCGCGTCGAGCAGCGCGCGGCTCGCCCACTTGCCGGCGCCGCCCGCCTTGAGGAGCTCGCCGGCGACGGCCGCGACGCCGGGCTTGTCACTGTCCGAGGCCGAGCCCGCAATGATCACGAGCTCGAGCTGCACTACGGGCAGCGCGTGGCGCTCGACGACGCGCACGAGCAGGCCGTTGCTCGCCGTCTGGTCCGTGACCTTCGGGAAGGTCCAGTCCGGCGCGATGCCGGGCGGTGGCGGCGAATCCGTGGGCGCGGCCGTGGCCACGGCGGCGGTCGGCGTCGGCAGCGCCGCGAGCGGCGGGGCCGGGGGGGGCGCCGCGGGCGGCTGCTCGGGCGCCTTCGTGCAGGCGACGGCGAGCGCGACGAGGACGAGGGACGAGAGTCGACGGCGGATCATTTTGCCTTCTCCTGGGGCGCCGCGGCGGCGGCTGCTGGCGCTTTCGCCGGGGCCGCAGGCTTCGCGGCTCCCGGGGCTTCCTTTGCGGCCGCCCCGGGCGCGGCCTTCGGGGGCGGCATCACGGTGACGGTGCTGCGCCGGTTCTTGACGAGATACTTCGCGATCGCGTCCTTGATCTGCGCAGGCGTCACGGCCTTGTAGTTCTCCACTTCGCGCGAGAGCAGCCGCGCGTCGCCCCAGAAGACCTCGAACTGGCCGAGCTCGGTGGCGCGGTGCAGGTTCGACTCGAGGCCGAAGACGAACTGCGAGATGACCTGGGACTTCGCCTTGTCGACCTCCGCCGGCGTGGGCCCCTGCGCGGCGAGCTTCGCGATCTCGGCGTCGATGGTGTGCGAGACGACCGGGAGCTGCCCGTGCTCGCTCTGCACCGCCTTCAGCATGATGAAATCCGGACCGCGCTGGTCGTCGGTCCCGATGCTGACGCTCTGCGCCTGGGCGTCGCCGCGCACGAGCCTCTGGTAGAGCCGCGAGCTCTCGCCGCCGCCGAGGATCGTCGACGCGAGCTCGAGCGCGTAGTGCTCCGGGGTGCGGCTCTGCGGGATGGCCCAAGCCTCGAGCAAGCCCGGTGTCTTCGCGTTGGTGTCCGTCAGCTCGGCGTGGCGCTCGGCCTTCTGCTCCGGCAAGGGCGGCGGCGAGAACGCCGGCACGGTCTTCCGACGCGCGGCGGTGCCGAAGTTCTCGCGGACGAGGCGCATGGCCTCGTCCGGCTCGAAATCGCCGGCGATGGTGAGGACGGCGTTGTCGGGGCCGTAGTACTCGTCGTGGAAGGCGGCGACGTACTCGAACTTCGCCGCGTCCAGATCCGCCATCGAGCCGATGGTGTCGTGCTCGTAGGGGAAGTAGCCCTCGTAGGCGAGGGCGCGCAGTCGCACGAAGCCCTCGGCGTAGGCCTGGTTCGACACACGCATGCGGTATTCCTCCTCCACCACGGCGCGCTGGTTCTCGACGTTCGCCGGCGTGACGGCGAGGCTCTTCATTCGGTCGCCCTCGAGGAATAGCGCGAGCGCGAGCTCGCTCGACGGCAGCATCTCGAAGTAGTTCGTGCGATCGCTGCTCGTCGTTCCGTTCAGCGTGCCGCCGCGCGCGGTGATGAGCTTGAAGTGCTCACCCTTCGCGACGTGGCCGCTGCCCTGGAACATCAGGTGCTCGAAGAGGTGCGCGAACCCGCTCTTGCCGACCTCCTCGTTGCGTGAGCCGACATCGTAGGTGACGCACACGGCGATGTTCGGGCTCGCGTGATCGACGTTCATCACCACGCGCAGGCCGTTCTCCAGTGTCACCCGCTGCACCGAGAGCGAGAGACTCTCCACGTTGCTCGAAGCTGCGGCGGGTGCCGCGAACGATGTAGGTGCGATGAGCGCAAAAGGAAGCGCGAGCGCGATCAGGAACCGTGCCCGGAGTCGGGAAGCGTCAGCCACGATGTTTTTCTAGCTCCTTTTGCTGTCCTACCCGGGCGTACATTCGACGACCAGCGGCAATTTCGGTCGGGGATATTGTCGGTAGGGTCAAGCTCTGTAAATCTTGAGGCAGAAGCCCCTTCTCACATGCGGACGTTGCAGGAGATACAGCCCGGCCAAACGCTCGGGCGATACGAGTTTCTCGTCCCCATCGCGGAGGGCGGCATGGCCTCCGTCTGGGCCGCGCGGCTGAAGGGATCTCGCGGCTTCTCGAAGACGGTCGCAGTCAAGACGATGTTGCCGAGCGTCTCGGACGATCCGCAGTTCGAGCAGATGTTCCTCGACGAGGCGCAGATCGCGTCGCGCATTCGCCACCCGAACGTCGTCGAGATCCTCGACCTGGGCGAGCAGGACGAGGTGCTCTACCTCGTGATGGAATGGGTGGACGGCGAGCCGCTGTCGAACCTGCGCCGCGCTGCCGCGAAGCACGGCGGCATCCCGCGCAACATCGCGCTGCGAGTCGTGGCGGATGCCTGCGCGGGTCTGCACGCGGCGCACGAGATGAAGGACGACGCGGGGAACCTCGTGGGCCTCGTTCATCGCGACATCTCGCCGCAAAATATCCTGATCACGTTCGGCGGCGCCGTGAAGATTGTCGACTTCGGCGTCGCCAAGGCCGCAGGCCGCTCCACGGGGCAGACGGTGGCGGGTCAAGTGAAGGGCAAGCCGCCGTACATGTCGCCCGAGCAAGCGCTCGGCGAGGTGGTCGACCGCCGCACCGACGTGTTCGCGCTCGGCATCATTCTCTACCAGCTCACGACGGGGAAGCATCCGTTCCGCGGCGAGAGCGATCTCGTCACGCTGCAGAACATCGTCTCCGACAAGCCCATCGTCACTCCGCGCTCGCACGATCGCCAGTACCCGCGCGAGCTCGAGCTCGTCGTGATGAAGGCGCTCGACCGCAAGCGTGAACGGCGCTTCCAGAGCTGCGCGGAGCTCGAGGCCGCCATCGAGGACGTCTTCCAGAAGGGTGTGCCGCGCGCACGCACCGAGGAAGTCGCGAAGTTCATGCAGCAGATGCTCGGCCCGCGCGGCGAGGATCGACGGAAGGCGCTCGCCGATTCCGTGCGCGCGGCCGACGAGCGCGCCGCGGGGCACCGGAGCTACAACGAGCTATCGTTCAGCGGCGTGCCGGGGGAGGTGAGCTCCCTCACGCCGACGTCCGGTCTCGTCCCGGCGCGCGTGATGGACTTCGGCACGGACCCCCGCGGCGCGAAGGTGACGCCGTACGACGCGATGATGCCTGCGCGCCGTCGCGCCAGTGGAAAGGGCACGCTCGTCGCGCTCGCGCTGCTCGTGGCGTTCGGCGGCGGGGCCTACATCGGGCTCGGCCGTGCGGGATTCCTCGGCGATGCGGGCTCCACCCCGCATGCGGCGGCGCACGCCACCCTGCCGGCGAAGCCGCGCTCGCCCGAGCCGGCACGGGCACCAGAGCCGACATCCCCCGTCGAGGCCGCGAGCGATACCGCCACGGTCGAGACCACGGCGGTCCCGGCGACGAAGCCCGTCCATCACGTCACGGCGGGACACGCCGTGGTTCACGCCGCGACGCCGCCTGTAACGACGGCGAAGACGGCGGCCGGGTCGAAGCCCGTCAGCGGGAGCAAGCCTTCAGCGAAGAGCGCGTTCGTTCCGCCGCCGATGAGCGATCCAGGGTTCTGAGCGCCGGCCTCGAGAAGGCTTGGACAAAGCGCGACGGAGTTGACGCCGGGCCGTCGCGCGGGTCGGATTGTTACATTCGGTCGTCTATTTGTTACACGAGGGCGCCCCGTGCGCGCCTGAGCGGCAACAGAGGGCCTTCGTGGCTCGCGGCGGCTCGACGGACCCCTCATGAGAATCTCCTCGCCCTTCTTCGTCGTCGCGGCCTGCCTCTGTTCACTCCTCGCGTGCTCGCGCCGCGAGCCTGAAGGGGCTCCGGCGTCGACGCTGGTCCCGGCGGTCGAGACGGCGGTCGTCCAGCAGGCGGTCGGAAGCTGCCCGCTGCCGAGCGGCTCCGGCGCAGCGACGTGCACCCTCGACAAGGGGAACATCTCCGGGGACACGACCGTCTACACCACGGCCGCGCAGGCCGACGACAACTTCGGCAACGGCTTCGAGATGTGCACGGGGTCGACGCAGACGGCCATCGTGCGGTTCGACTTGTCGGTCGTCCCCGCGGGGATGGTCATCGAATCGGCGTCGCTGTCGGTGTTCGTGTCGCGCACGGCGGGGGGGGGCACGGGCTCCGCGTCCATCTTCCGCATCACCGGCCCCGCGAACTGGACGGAAGCGGCGCCCACGTATCCCGCGAGCGCGACGCGAACGTGCGTCACGACGAACGATCAGAGCATGGTGCGCTCCGACGGCCACGCGCTCAACGCAGGGGCGTGCAGCGGGACCGATCCGCAGCCTCAAGGTTATCTCGGCGGCGCGTGCGGCTTCCGCAACGTCACCTTCGCGAACCGATCCGCGACCAGCGCGATCACGCAGAACAAGCTGACGCTCGCCGGTTCGGCGAGCTCGCAGAACACCGCCATCACCGCCGGTACCGAGGTCTTCGGCAACACCGCGACCCTGGCGAACGACGTCCAGCAGTGGAAGGACGGCGGCTTCGCGAACAACGGCTGGGCCATCGTGGACGACGCCGGGGCGTCCGCGATCGTCATGTCGACGAAGGAAGGGACGAAGGCGGGCGCGCAGCTGACCGTCACGTATAAGAGAAAGAACGGGCAGCTCTGCTCGAGCGCCGCCGAGTGCGAGAGCGGCGCGTGCTCCACGCGCTGCTGCGCGAGCGGAGCCGCGTGCGTCGACGCCAACCAGTGCACGGCCGACGCCTGTGACGCGGCCGGCACCTGCACGCACACCAACACGACCGCCGCCTGCAACGACGGGGACCCGTGCACCACGGGCGACACCTGCGGGGGAGGCACCTGCAACGCGAACCCCGTCGTGTGCACGGCGCTCGATCAATGCCACGTCGCCGGCACCTGCAGCGGGGGCGTGTGCTCGAACCCTGCGAAGGGCAACGGTACGGCGTGCGACGACGGCGACGCCTGCACGCCGAGCGACACGTGTCAGGGCGGGACGTGCACCGCCGGTGCGCCCAAGGTGTGCACGGCGCTCGACCAGTGCCACGTGGCCGGGACATGCAGCGGAGGCGTCTGCTCGAACCCCCTGAAGGGCAACGGCGTCGCCTGCGACGACGGGAACTCGTGCACCACGGGCGACGTTTGCAATGCCGGCGTGTGCGCCGGCTCGGGCACTGTCTGCCATGCCCTGGATCAGTGTCATGCCGTGGGGACGTGCAGCGGTGGCGTGTGCTCGAATCCACTGCTGCCGAACGGGACGGGCTGCAGCGACGGCAACGCCTGCACCACCGGGGACACCTGCCAGGCCGGCGTATGCGGCGGCAATACCGTGGTGTGCCCCGCGCCCGACCAGTGCCACACGCTCGGGACATGCAACCCCGCGAACGGCGTCTGCTCGACGCCGACGAAGGCGAATGGCGTCGCCTGCGACGACGGCAAGGCGTGCACGACGCCCGATACCTGCCAGGCCGGCGTGTGCGGCGGCCCCGCCAGGGTGTGCAGCGACGGTATCGCCTGCACCGTCGACGGCTGCAGCGAGCCCGGCGGTTGCACCTTCGACTCGACCGGATGCGGTTGCGCGAAGGACGCCGATTGCAACGACAACAACGGTTGCACCCTCAACGACACGTGCAATCTCACCACGCTGCAGTGCAACCCCAAGACGCCCGTCGATTGCAGCAACCTGACCGACGGCTGCAACACCGGCACGTGCAACCCGGCGAACGGCACGTGCTCCGCGGTGCCGAAGCAGAACGGCACGGGGTGCAGCGACGGCAACGCCTGCACGCTCTCCGACACCTGCCAGGCGGGCGTGTGCAGGGGCACGCCCGTCGTGTGCACGGCTCTCGATCAGTGCCACGTCGTCGGGACGTGCAGCAACGGCACCTGCTCGAACCCTGCGAAGATGGACGGCACGGGGTGCAACGACTCGAACGCCTGCACGACGGGCGACGCCTGCGTCGGCGGCGTCTGCAAGCCGAGCGGCGCGCTGCCCTGCAACGACGGCAGCGTATGCACCGTCGACGCCTGCTCCCCCGCGACGGGCTGCACCTTCACGCCCGGCAACGCCGGTACGGTGTGCGTGTCGGCGTCGTGCAGCGCGGGCAAGGAGACGGACGTCGTGACGTGCACCGGCGCCGCCCCGCAGTGCGGGGCCCCGGTGACCAAGACGTGCGCGCCATATGCCTGCGGTGCGACGGCGTGCCTTTCGACCTGCAAGGCCGATACGGACTGCACGCCGGGCAACTACTGCGCGGCGGGCGGGAAATGCACGCCCAAGGCGAACGCCGGCGCCGTCTGCACTTCGGGCAACCAGTGCCTGCTCGGGTTCTGCGTGGACGGCGTGTGCTGCAACGACGACTGCGTCGGACAGTGCGAGGCCTGCAATCTGCCCAGCAAGGTCGGTACGTGCTCGCCCGTCAGCGGCAAGCCCATCCCGCCGCGCGTGGCGTGCATCGGCGACGGCACCGGCTGCGACGGCACCTGCGACGGCAAGCTGACGACGGCCTGCGTAGTGCCCGGCCAGAGTACCCAGTGCCGCGCGCCGTCGTGCGATGCGACCATGAACATGGCCACACTGGGCGAGGCATGCAACGGTTCGGGGTCGTGCCCCTCCGTGCGCACCCAGGACTGCGCACCCGGCATCTGCGGGAAGACGCAGTGCACCGGCTGCAGCACCAATGCCGACTGTGGCGCCACCTCCTTCTGCCGTGGCGGCGTCTGCAAGCCGCTGAGCGGGCCCGGCACGAAATGCTCGATCGACGCGGAGTGCTCCACCGGCCACTGCGTCGACGGGGTTTGCTGCGACAGCGACTGCACCGGTCAGTGCGAGGCATGCGCGCAATCCGTCGCGATCGGGACGTGCACCCCAATCGCCGAAGGGCAGCCGCCTGCGCAGGGCCGACCGGGCTGCGCGGGCGCAGGTACGCTCTGTGGCGGCGTCTGCGACGGCAAGACGACGCGGTCGTGCACGTACCCCGGGCCTGGCGTCTCGTGTCGTGACGGGCGCTGCCAGAACGGCAACGCGACGCTCGCGGCCTTCTGTGACGGCGCCGGGAGCTGCCCGCCGGCGACGGTCGAGCCGTGCCCGAAGGGCGCAAGCTGCGTCGGCGCCCTCTGCAGCGGGACGGCCGACTCGTGCATCTCGGACGGCGACTGCAACAGCACGCAGTACTGCGCGGGCGGCGTGTGCGTCGCGAAACTGCCGAATGGCATCAGCTGCAACACGGCGGCCGAGTGCCGCTCGGGCACCTGCGTGGACGGTTTCTGCTGCTCGAAGGCCTGCACCGGCCAGTGCGAGGCATGCAACGCGAAGGGCAGCGAGGGCACGTGCGTCCCGGTCGTCGGCGCGCCCCACGGCTCGCGTCAGGCCTGCTCGAGCGACGGCACCGTCTGCGGCGGGGCCTGCGACGGCGTGGTCGCCGACCGCTGCGCGTACGCGAACGCGACCACCGCGTGCCGCCCGGGGACATGCAACGCCGGCCTCGCCGATCTGGCGGCGTTCTGCCAGGGCGACGGTTCCTGTGCGCCGCTCCAGCAGCAGAGCTGCGATCCGGTGGGTTGCGACAAGGCCGGGACGCGCTGCAACGGCGGCTGCGCGACCGACGGCGACTGCACGTCCAACCAGTATTGCTCCGCCGGGATCTGCGTCGCGAAGCTCGCGAACGGGGTGACGTGCGGCTCGCCGTCGCACTGCACCAGCAGCAACTGCGTCGACGGGGTCTGCTGCAACGACGCATGCGGCGGCGAGTGCCAGGCCTGCGACCAGGTCGGCAACATCGGCACCTGCGTGGCGGTGAAGGGCATTCCGCGGGCGGGGAGGCCGGGCTGCCTCGGCTCCGGCGCGTGCGGCGGCTTCTGTGACGGCACGAGCGGCACGGTGTGCACGCTCCCCGGTGTATCCGTCGCGTGCGGCGTCGCCTTCTGTGCCAACGGCGTCGTGACGGCAGCGCCCACGTGCAATTCGGCAGCGACCTGCGTCCTTTTGTCGCCGAGCAGCTGCGATCCGTACGAGTGCGCTGCCGACGGCGCGTCGTGTCTGACGTCGTGCCAGCTCGACGCCGATTGTGCGCCCGGGCTCGTGTGCCTCAACGGAGGCTGCGCCCAGCCGGTTCCCGACGCCGGCGTCGGCGGAGTGGACTCCGGCGTCGCGCCGCCGCCCGACGCTTCCGCGGGCAGCGGCGGGGCCAGGGCTGCGGGCGGCAGCGCAGGAAAGACCAGCGCGGGCGGCGCAGGCGGTCGCGCCGGCGGCAGCGGCGGCAGCGGCGGCGCAGGCGGCGTCATCAAGTCCATCGACGGCGGCGCGGGCACGGGCATGACGACGGGCCCCGACGCTGGAATCGACGGCGGTGGCAGGCCCCCCTCGAAAGGCAAGGACGAAGGCGGCTGCGGCTGCCGCGTCGGAGCGCCGCCGGGCGAAGGCCTCGGAGCGACCACCGGACTGGTCGGACTACTGCTCCTCGCGTTCAGGCGACGGAGGACGGCGCGGCCGCATCAGCGCCCCTCCCAGCGCTCCCACTCGTCCAGGTAGTAGCCAACGAGCGCCTGGTTATCGAGCCGGTTCACCGCGACTGCCTCGCTCGTCTCGGTGTCCGCGGGCAGCGTGAAGAGACCGGCGAGGGCGCGCTCGTTCAGGAAGCGCAGCGGTCGCGGCGGCAGCTCGGTCGGCGCAGGGAAGGCCTCTGTCCGCGCGAGCACGAAACCCCAAACGCCGAAGGACGGCACGAAGGCCTGATAAGGCCGCACCGAGAACCCCGACGCCCGGAGCGTGCGGACGATGCAGGCGAAGGTCGCTTTCGACAGGAACGGCGAGCTCGACTGCACGACGACGGCGCCGCCCGGCGAAAGCCGCCGTCGCACGCGCCGGTACATCTCCGTCGTGTAGAGCTTGCCCACCGCGTAGCTGCCGGGGTCGGGAAAGTCCAGGATGACGACGTCGAACAGAGGCCCGCCCTCGCCAAAGAAGCGCAGTGCGTCCTCGTTCACCACGTGCGTGCGCGGGTCGTCGAGCGAGCCGCCGTTCAGCGCCCGGAGCGGAGCGTACGAGCGTGCGAGATCGGTCATCTCCGGGTCGATGTCCACCAGCGTGATGCTCTCGACCTCGGGCCAGCGCAGCGCTTCGCGCACGGCGAGACCGTCCCCGCCGCCGCCGATCACGACGTGGCGCCGCACACGCGCCGCGGCGAGCGCGGGGTGCACGAGGGCCTCGTGATACCGGTATTCGTCGGCGGACGAGAGCTGCAGGTTGCCGTTCAGGAAGAGCTCGAAGGCGTCACCGTGGCGGGTGACTACGATGCGCTGGTACGGAGTGTCGCGCGCGAGCATCACCTCGCCGGGGTAGATCGCACCCTCTGCGAGCTCCGTCGCGCGCGCCGAGAGCGCGAAGAGCGTCGCGAGGGACACGGCGACGAACGCCGCACGGACGCGCGCCCGAGCGAGTGCCGCGGCTTCCTCGGCGTCCACCGCCGGCAGGACGTACGTGCTACCGAGTGCCACGAGTGCGTTGAGCAGACCGCAGAGGGGCGACGTGTGAGCGAGGCCTAGCTTCGGGACCAGCACGAACGAGAAGGCGATGGAACCGACGAGCGCGCCCGCGTAGTCGAAGGTGAGAGCGCGCGCGATGAGCTCGCGGAGCGTCGAGCGGCGCTCGAGGATGCGGATGAGCAGCGGCAGCTCGAGCCCTACCAGGACGCCGACGGCGAGTACCACGATGAAGAGGATGAGCTCGAATGCTCGCGTGAAGGCGAAGGCGACGAGGAGGCAGGGGACGCTGCCTCCACCGACGAGCGCCGCAGCGAGCTCGACGTCCACGAAGACGATCGCGAGTCGTTCCTCGACGAAGCGCGACAGATACGCCCCCACGCCGAGCGCCGAGAGGTAGGCGCCGATAACCAGGGAAAACTGGCGAACGGAGTCGCCGAGCAGATAGCTCGCGACGGCGGCGATGGAGAGCTCGTAGACGAGCGCCGTCGTGGCGATGACCAGGACGACGCCGAGCAGCACGCGGGGCGCGCCGTCTCCCGCCGGGGGCAGGGCCTCGGGCCACGATGTGGCGTGGCCGCCGCGGAGCGGAGCGCCGCCGGCCGTACCCGGCGGCTTGCCCTCTTCAGCCACCGACCGCGGAGGCGATGATGATGCTGAGCCCGAGGATAACCGCTCCGATGAGGATCGCGAGCGCGACGTTCTGGTCCTCCTCGATCTCCTTCCTCAGCGAGAAGGGCGCAATCTTCGCGATCAGCGCGAAGCTCAGCGCGAAGACGACGATCCCGAGGAGCGAGTAGGCAAACGTAAGCAAGAGCGACTCGCCCAGGCTCCCGCCGGCGAACGCGACGCTGAAAGGCCGCCCGAGAGCAGTCATCGACCCGCCGAAGGCGCCCAAGCCAGCGAATCCGCCCAACCCGTCGACAGAGCGCATGCGCTCAGAGCGGACAAAGCGCATGCGCTCAGAACAAGACCGCATGTGTTCATAGAATGACTGCCCATCGCGTTCTTTCGCCCTTTCGGAAAAGACGGTAACATGGGTCGCTAAGGTCATGCGCTCGCTACGAACGTTGCGCCCGGCTCGCGTGGTAGGGGCTTACCGGTTCCTGGTGCTCTCTGCGGCGCTCGGTGCCGGCGCCGCTGCTTCGGCCCCCGGCAGTGCATTCGCCCAGACTCAGGAGGAGCTCGAGCGGGCTCGGCAGCAGTTCCGTCAGGGTCTGAGCCTGGAAGCGGCGGGGGATTGGGCGTCCGCGCTCGCGAAATTCGTCGAGGTGGGGAAGGTCAAGCTGACGCCCCAGGTGCGCTTCCATTCCGCGCGCTGCAACGAGCAGCTCGGCCGCCTGAACGAGGCCCTCGGCGAGTACCGGCTGGCCGAGTACGAAGCGGGGCAGCAGGGTCTGCGCGAGGCCGCGGAGATCACCCAGGCCAGGCAAGCGCTCGAATCGCGTGTCCCGAAGCTCGTCATCCGTCGCGGCGACGGTGCGGAGGCCGCGCGCATCGAGCTCGACGGCGTGGAGATCGGTGAAGCACAGATCGGCCAGCCCATCGCCGTCGATCCGGGCCCCCACACCGTGGTTGCGAAGCTCGGGGGCGATCGCCAGGTCGAACAGGCCGCGACGGTGAAGGAGAGCGAGACGGCGGAGGTCGTGCTCAACGCCCCCGCCGCGACCAGCAACCCCGCATCGAACCCCACGGCGGACACCGGCGTCACCCCCCGCGAGCCGTCGAGCCACACGCATCACTCCGCGTTGCCGTGGATCGCTGGCGGCGTCGGCGTCGCCGGGCTCGCCGCGTCGGGGGTCTTCTTCGGTCTGCGCGAGGGCGCGAAGAGCGATCTGGAGAAGGGCTGCGACGGGAACGTCTGCCCGAAGTCGCTCCAGAGCAAGCAGGACGACGGCAAGCTCTACACCACGCTGTCGTTCGTGACCCTGGGGGTGGGCATCGCCGGCGTCGGCGTCGCGACGTATCTGTTCGTGGCGGGCACCGGCAAGCACGAGGAGCAGGCATCGCTCCCCGTCGATGTCGCGGTGCTGCCGCACGGCGGCTTCGTCACGGTGCGCGGCCGGCTGTAGTTGACGGCGGCGCGTCGCTCGGACGCCGCGCCGCACTCACTGCTGGCAGCAGACGGTGATCGCGCTGTCGGGAGAGGCGGTTCCAAGCAGGCTGCTCGCGCCGCCGCCGCAGACGGGGCCGCCGTTGTCCCAGCGGATCGACAGCGTGTCGTCCTTGCCCTGGCCGGAGCCGCTCGTCGTCGGGTCCTTCGGGATCGTCGTGCAGCTGCCGTCCATGGCGACGGTCGTGGGCGTCTGGTTGCAGTTCAGATCCGTGAAGGCCGTCACGGTGCCGCCGCAGCTCACCGCGCCGCAGCTGCAGGAGCTGCACTTGCGCCCTTCCGTCCAGGTCTCGAAGTACTGCGGGCTCGAGGGGCTAACCGGGTAGCTCGACGGACAGGACGTGACGCCCGCCTTTGAAATGCACAGCTTGCCTCCGAAGGGCGTGGTCGGCTTCGGCATGCATGCCCCGAGGGTGCAGCCGCCGCCGGTCGTCGCGCCCTGCTGCGCGCCGCAGCCCTCCGCGTCCACCCCCCACGTCGGATCAGGGAAGGACGGTGGGAGCTGGTTCGAGGTGCAGGTCCCCTGCGCGTAGGGCGCGAGCGCCGGAATGTGCCGATCCGGCGGAGTGAGCTGCGCGCTGTTGATCGAGAGCGACAGCGGGTTCAGGTTCTTGCTGTAGAGGGAGAGATCTTCCTGCACGCAGACGCCGTCCGGGGCGACGGAGACGTCCCACGCCGCGGAGGCCGTGCATGTCGACGACGTGTCGTACCAGAAATGGAGCGGGTTGCACTTCGCGTCGCTGGAGGGAGAGCAGCCGCAATCCGGACAGATGTACGCGGGGACGTTGAGCTTGTCGTGGGCGAGGAACAAGGCCGAGGGGTAGCTCACGGGGCAGCTCGGCGCGCCGTTCGCCGCGCCGGACCAGAGCGCGAACGGCCCCTGCCAGCCCGCGGGCACGCTGCCGCAGGTGTAGCCCGTCGTGCAATCCGGATCGGCGCAATCGATGAGGCCGTCCCGATCATCGTCGACGCCGTTCAGGCAGTTCTCGACGAGTGGCTTGCAGACGCTCCCGAAGCAGCCCTGCTTGGTCGGGCACGGCTTGCCGCAGCCGCCGCAGTTCTGGTCGTCGCTGGCCGGGTTCACGCAGATGCCGCCGCACGCGATGACCGGCAGCGTGCAGCTCGCCTTGCAGACCGAGCCCGAGCAGACCTCGCCGAGCGCCTTGCAGTTCGTGTTGCAGTCGCCGCAGTGCGTGTCGTCGGTGGTGACGTCGACGCACTGCGTGCCGCAGCGCTTCAGCGTGCCGCAATCGACGAGGCACTTGCTGCCCTCGCAGACGGTGCCGCCCGGGCACGGCGCGCCGCAGGTGCCGCAGTTGTTCTCGTCCAGGGTGGTATCGACGCACACCTTCACCCCGCCGGCGGCGCTGCATGGCGTGAGCCCCGTGCCGCAGGGCGGCGCGCAGTTGCCGGCGGTGCAGACATCCGTGCCAGTGCAGACATGTGTGCACGACCCACAATGGGCGTTGTCGGCCTGCAGATCGACGCACTTGCCGTCGCAGATGCTGAGGCCCGGCATGCACACAGGACCCGCATCCGGTGGGACGCCTCCGCTGTCCGGGACCGCCCCGTCGACCATGATCATCGCGCCGCCGCTTCCGCGCGGGCGCCCACCGTCGCCTGGGATGGCGATGATGCCGCCGTCTGCCCCGGCGCCGACGTGCCCGCCGTCGCCGGGCCTCGTGCCTCCAGTGTTACTCGCCCCCCCGCCACCGGGCTGGGTTTGACCCCCCGACGCAATCGACGCGTCGCCCGAGCTCCCGGCGCTGCCGCCGGCACCCTTCCCTTTGCCGTAGAAGAGGTCGTCGTCGATGAACTGGTGGTCCGGAAAACCACAGCTTCCCGCTGCGACCACGCACGTCGTAACGAGGAGGGCCGCGCTGATTCCCCTGCCGAAGAGCTTGAGCCGACCCGCAGACAAAGTGCCCTCACTATAGCCTCATCGCAAACCAAAAGAAAATGTCCTCAGGGCGCTTCATTCACGTGCGCGCTCGCTTCGCTCGCTCGCTTCGCTACCTGGTAGGTTGTTCCGTCGCTGGCTCAACACAGGTGATGTAGCTTCTCCCACCTCCACTCCCCCCGGCTCTTCCTCTCGCACCCCCTCTTCCTCTCGCACCTGGTCTTCCTCTCGCTCCCGCACTCCCACTCCCTCTCCCTCTGCCTCTTCTCGACGAATGACGCTTTTCTCGATCCGACGGCGGGAGATGCTCGGGCTTCTCCTCGGCGCGCCGCTCGGCGTGGAAGCGTGCCGGTTTCTGCCGCGGAGAACCATCGACGGAGAGCTCCGGGGAGCGTCCATGTCGGTGGGACACCGCCTCCGCGACGCACACGTGGAACAGGCGGGAGCCGGATCCGTCATACGCGTCCCCGTCGCGATCGTCGGCGCGGGGCCGAGCGGCCTCTCCGCGGCATGGCGACTTGAGCGGCGCGGTGAACGTGGCTACGTCGTCTTCGAGCTGGAGCCAGTACCCGGCGGGAGCTCGACGTACGGAACTGACGGAGTCGTCCCGTACCCGTGTGGCGCGCACTACGTGCCCCTGCCGACGGTGGACAACGAGGCCCTCGTGGCGTTGCTCGACGAGATGGGACAGCTCGAGCCCAACCCCGGCGACGGCAAGCGCGTCGTGCGGGCGGTCGAGACCGCACTCATCCGCGAGCCCGAGGAGCGACTTTTCCTGAACGGCGCGTGGCGCGCCGGTCTCTTTCCGACGGACGGGGCGCGTCCCCAGGATTTCGCCGAGCTTTCGCGCTTCACGCGCGAGATCGACGACTGGGTCGAGCGTCGGGATGCGAACGGACGGCGTGCGTTCACCGTCCCATCGAGCCGCTGCTCGGACGACGCGGAGTTCACCGAGCTCGACCGGATCTCGGCGGCGACTTACCTCGAGCGCCGCGGCTACCGCAGCGCACGCCTTCGCTGGTACGTCGACTACGCCTGTCGTGACGACTACGGCATGTCGTGCGAGAGCACGAGCGCGTGGGCGATGCTCTTCTATTTCGCCGCGCGAGTTCCTTCGAGGGGCATCGAGTCCGCGCCGTTCTTGACCTGGCCGGAGGGCAATGGACGGCTGGTGAGCCACCTCGCACGTTCCGCGGGGCCGCGGCTCATGACGAACCGGCTCGTCACCGACGTGGTGCCGCGCGACGACTCGGTGGAGCTGGCTGTGCTCGACGTGAAAGCGTCGCGACTCGAGCGCTACGTCGCCGACCGCGTCATCGTCGCCCTGCCGAAGTTCGTGCTACCTCACATCGTGAGGCCCTTCCGTGAGCGTCCGCCCGAGCACTTCGCGGCGTTCACCTACGGCTCGTGGATGGTCGCGAACATCCATCTCCGCGACAGGCCACGGAGCCCCGGGTTTCCCTTCGCGTGGGACAACGTCCTCTACGACAGCCCGTCGCTCGGCTACGTCGTCGCGACGCACCAGACCCTCGCCGACTCCGGGCCCACGGTGTGGACGTACTATCAGCCGTTCATCGATGCCGAGCCGCGGCTCGCGCGAGAGCGGCTCGCCGCCGCCGACCATTCGTCATTCTGCGACGCGATCGTCGCGGACCTCGGGCGCGCGCACGACGGTCTCGAGGCGCTCATCGAGCGCATCGACGTGTGGCGCTGGGGTCACGCCATGATCCGGCCGACGCCGGGCTTCGTGTCCGGAGGGGCACGGCGCCGCGCGGCGGAGCCGTACGGACGGCTTCACTTCGCGCACTCCGACCTGTCCGGCCTCGCGCTGTTCGAGGAGGCGCTCGAACACGGCGTGCGCGCCGCCGACGAGGTGCTCGCGAGGCGGGCGTAGCTCACGTGGGGTGAGCCGCCGTTCACAGGTCGCGCGACTACGCGGTCACCATGCCGAACGCCGCTCGTGGGCTCCTCGCCGCGGTCATCGCTCTCGCGCTCGCCGCGTGCTCGTCCAGTTCGAGCGATTCCCCTGCGGGTTCCGGCGGTCAGGGCGCTTCATCGGGGGGAAATGGCCAGCCCGGCGGCGGCGTGACCGGCGCCGGCGCCACCGGCAGCCCATCGGCGGGGACCACGGGGTCGGGCGCCGCTTTTTCGGGTACCGGTGCGATGAGCTCGTCGGGCGGGGGCGGGGTGCCGCCCGGCGCGGGCTCGGGCACGGGTGCAGTCAGCTCGAGCGGCGGCGGCGCGCCCTCCGGAGGCGGCTCGCAAGGAGGGGCCGCCGGGGCGCTTTCCGGAAGCGGCGGCGCCCCCGTCGACACCGGCCCCGTTGCCGTCGACACGACGGCGGGGCGCTGGCGCACTGCGAAGAACACGTCGACTGGACGCTTCAACTTCATCACGCCCGATGGCGCACCTGCCGTGCTCAGGGGCATCTCCATGACGGGTCTCGAGACCGGTACGCGAGAGACGGGCGCGGGCGCGGGGTTCTGGCTGTACCTGTCGAACATGTCCCCGGAGGCGACCAACGCGCCGACGGTGCTCGGGAACGTCATCAAGACGCTCGTTGGTAACTGGAAGACGACCGTCGTTCGCATTCCCATCTGCGGCTCCGCCTGGGCCCAGAACTACGTTGTCCACGACTGGGGCAATGCGAAGGTCGCGAACTACCGGGACTGGGTGGACGTCGCCGTGAAGCAGGCGCGCCAGAGCGGCGCCGTGGTCATCATCGACAACCACTTGTGGGCAATCGCGAAGATGGGGAACGGCGGCGGAGTCGACCGCGGCACCTTCACCAGCAACGGCGTGACCCACAAGTACTCCGAGTACGAAGATGGCTGCACCGGCATCAACAAGGTGCCCGGGACGAACACGGACAGCTGCGCGCCGTCCGATTGGTACACGTCGGATCCGAACACGTGGGAGTGCGCCATCGCGAACGCCGACGGCGTGAGCATCCACAACGCTTACAAGAACAAGGACAACATCAGCTCGATGTGGGCGGACATCGCCAGCCATTACAAGAGCGACAGCGGCGTGTGGTTCGAGCTCTACAACGAGCCGTACTCCCGGAAGGCGACGACGCCGTTCCCGAGCGCGGGCGTGAACGAAGACGAGAAGGACTACCCCTGGGATCTGTGGACCGACTACATGCTCACGCAGATCACGTCGATTCGAGACAAGGCGCAGGCGCCGAACATAGTCCTCGTGAACGGCCTCGACTGGGGCTACGACTTCGGCCCCGACAACGGGCCCATCGCGAACCCGGCCACGTACTTGCCCTGGAAGAGCAAGTATCCGAACGTCGCGTATGCCTTCCACCCGTACCAGCACGGCGCCTGCTGCGGTGACATCGGCGCGTCGGGGACCGACGCGAGCGCGACCGATCCCTACGAGTCCGGCTTCTGCTCGTACTACAAGGACGGAACGCAGTGGGGGGCGGCGAGCGGCTCACCCTTGCCCGCCCCCGGCAAGTCCTGCACGAACAACGGGTACGCGGCCACGCAGGATAAGAAGATGCCGCCGTGCACGTGGGTGGCCACCGCGTGGAACCCGAAGACCAACGCTGCCGGGCTGTGCGCCGGCGATCGCGCGATCTGCAATCCCCTGGGCCAGGCGGATTGCCAGAAGGTCGACTGGGGCTCGCCCGCGGCCGGCGGTTGGTCGAAGTACGCTCTTCCGATGAGCGCGTACGGCCCGCTGATCGCGACGGAGTTCGGCTCGTTCGATTGCAGCTCCGCGTACGTGAAGACGCTGCTCAAGTACATGAACCAGTTCGGCATCTCCTATACGTCCTGGGCCCTCTGGCCGCAGAACAGCGGCGGCCCTGACGGCCTCGGTTCGTGTGGCTACCCGGCCGTCATGACTCCTGCAGCCGACCCGGGCGACTTCCACCAGTGTTTCGACATGGGCACGTGTGCGTCCTTGATGAAGCCGCTTCCGTGGGCAGGCGCTGCGACGTTCGCCGATCTGACGAGTCATTGAGCGGCCGCTCCGTCGGAGCAGAAGCGAGGGGCGATCTGCCCCGTGCGTGGGCTAGCTGGCGTCCTGATGTGGACAAATGGCCGGCCCTTCCGCGTCGATTCGACGCGGGCGCGATCGTTGCACGCCGAACCTAGAATGACGACCCAAGCAATACTCGACCACCAAACCCATCGCGCCGGGACTCATCGGGCGCGCGCGGCGACCGAATACCTGGTGCCGCTCGGCAGGTTCTTCTTCGTCGCGATCTTCCTGCTGTCCGGGCCGCGGCACTTCGCTACACAGACGATCGAGTACGCGCGGCAGGCAGGCGTGCCGGCAGCGGGCATCGCAGTTCCGCTCGCGGGCATCATCGCGCTGCTGGGCGGCTTGAGCATCCTGCTCGGGTACAAGGCGAAGCTCGGGGCCTGGCTGCTCGTCCTGTTTCTCGTTCCGGTTACCGTGATGATGCACCGCTTCTGGGGTCTATCCGACCCCCACTTGGTGATGCTCCAGCAGGTGAATTTCATGAAGAACCTCTCCATGCTCGGGGCCGCGCTCATGATCGCGCATTTCGGGTCGGGTCCGATCAGCATCGACGCTCGACGGTCAGACCGACACTGAGTGAAGCGCCCGAAGCGGCGTCCAAGTCGGCGAGGCTCCCGAGCCCGAAGCGGCGCTTGTCAGCCGAATATGCGCGCTCGCTCCGTCCGCCAGCTGCGATAAGCTCTGCGGCGGACGTCGCGCCATGAAGGTCGCTCCCTGGCTGTTCGGTGCTCGTGCGGATCTCCTGGCGTTCAGCGCGACGGCAGCCGTGGCGCTCACCCTTGTCGCCCTTCGCCGTTCGCTCGGCTGGTCGCCCGAGCTGCCCGAGTGGGGCTGGGTGGTCTTCGTGCTCGGCGTGGACGTCGCGCATGTGTACGCGACCTTGTTTCGCACGTACCTGGACCGCGCAGAGGTGGCGCGCCACCGGTTACGGTATTGGGGCGTCCCGCTCGGTGTTTACGCGGCGTCCGTCGCGCTCGTGCTGGTGAGCGGCGCCACGTTCTTTCGAGCGCTCGCCTACCTGGCCGTTGTTCACTTCGTGCGACAGCAAATCGGCTGGGCAGCGCTCTATCGCGCGCGCGGCCCGCATTCGCGGCTGGACCGGGTCATCGACGAGGCGGCCGTGTATGCCGCGACGGGTTACCCGCTCCTCGTCTGGCACACGCACCTCGACGAGAAGCACTTCGCCTGGCTCATCCAGGGCGATTTCGTCGGCGCGGCGAGCAACGCTCGCGCGCTGGTCGGTCCCGCTCGGGCAATCTGGGTGGTCGCGCTTGGGGTATTCGTCCTGCGGCAGGTCTTCCTTGCCGTCGTCGAGAAGCGCCTGCTGCTCGGCAAGACGGCGCTAGTGGCGACCACTGCCGCGACCTGGTACGTCGGCATCGTAGGTTCTTCGGGCGATTTCGATTTTACCGTGACGAACGTGCTCACCCACGGCGTGCCGTACATGTTCCTCCTCTACTCGTACGGGCGCGCGACCGAGCGCCGCGGGTTCGCGACACGGGGCGCGCCGATCATCGCAGCCGGCGCGCTCGCCTTCGTGGCCTTCCTGGTCGGGTGCGCGCTGGTCGAGGAAGCGGGGTGGGATCGGCTCGTCTGGCATGACCACGAGTGGCTTTTCGGCCGGGGTGACGTCACGGTGACCCGGTGGACGGCTGCCCTCGTCGTGCCCCTGCTCGCGATGCCGCAGGCCGTGCACTACGTACTCGACGGCGTGCTGTGGCGAAGGAGCGAGCCCGCGCTCCGTGCGCTCGGCGATTTCCTTCCGCGCCCGCGAAGGCTGGCGGATGACCTATAGTCGCGAAGCAGCATGACGGAGATCGAGGAAGGCACGCTCCTGTGGGAGCCGGGTGAGGAGCGCAAGTCGAGGAGCCGCCTCGCCGCGTACCTCGGCTGGCTCGCGGAGACGCGGAAGTTTTCGTTCCCCGGCTACGACGAGCTCTGGCGATGGTCGGTGACGGAGGTCGAGGCTTTCTGGGAGTCGCTCTTCCAGTTCTTCGATGTCCGCTCCGCCACCCCGTATCGCTCCGTGCTGACGTCGCACGAGATGCCCGGCGCACACTGGTTCGAGGGTGCGCTCGTCAACTACGCGGAGCACGCGTTGCGACGCACGGGCAACGAGGTCGCGGTCGTATTCCTGCGCGAGGACGGCGTTCGCGGGGAACTCACACGTGACGAGCTCGCCCAGCACGTCGCACGGGCGCGCGCCGGCCTCGTCCGCGCGGGAGTCCAGAAAGGGGACTCGGTCGCGGCCCTGCTTCCGAACTCGCCGGAGGCGCTGGTCGCATTCCTCGCCACGGCGAGCCTCGGCGCCGTGTGGTCGAGCTGTTCGCCCGAGTTCGGCGTCGACAGCGTGCTCGACCGCTTCGGTCAGATCGCACCGAAGGTCTTCATCGGGGTCGATGGGTACACGTACGGAGGGCGAGCCTTCGAACGCGCCGCGGCCCTGGTGGAGATCGCTGCCGCGCTTCCTACTGCGACCACAAGGGTGGTCGTTTCAAGGCTCGGTCTGGCGCCCCCCGACTCCTTCACGACGTGGGAGGGCTTCACGGCCGAGTTGCAGCCGCTCGCCTTCGAGTTCGTTCCCTTCGAGCACCCGCTCTGGATCCTCTATTCGTCGGGGACGACGGGGTTGCCGAAGCCCATCGTGCAAGGTCAAGGTGGCATCCTGCTCGAGCACCTGAAGGCGCTCGCGCTCCACTGTGACCTCGGAGAAGGCGACCGCTTCTTCTGGTTTTCCACGACCGGCTGGATGATGTGGAACTTCCTGGTGAGCGGGTTGCTCGTGGGCGCGGCGGTCGTGCTGTTCGAGGGCAACCCCGGTCATCCGGATCTGATGGCGCTGTTCCGCCTCGCGGACCGCGAGCGCATCACGTACTTCGGCACCAGCGCGCCTTTCTTGCTCGCCTGCAGAAAGGCGGGCCTCGTTCCGAAGGATCACGTCACGCTCGGCACCGTGCGCACCATCGGGACCACGGGTGCGCCTCTGCCCGCCGACGGCTTCGCGTGGGTATACGATGCAGTGAAGCGCGACGTCCTGCTCGCCTCCGTTGCCGGCGGGACGGACGTTTGCACGGCGTTCCTCGTCTCGTGCCCCTTCTTGCCCGTGCGCGCGGGAGAGCTTCAGTGCCGCGGGCTCGGCGCGAAGGTGGAGGCGTTCGACTCCGCCGGCAAGCCGGTGATCGACGAGGTCGGGGAGCTGGTGATCACGGAACCACTGCCGTCGATGCCTCTTTATTTCGTCGGCGACGCGGATGGCAAACGGCTCAAGGAGAGCTACTTCGCCGATTTTCCCGGCGTCTGGCGCCACGGCGACTGGATCAAGATCAGCGCGAGCGGCGCGAGCACCATCTACGGGCGTTCGGACGCGACCCTGAACCGTGGTGGCGTGCGCATGGGCACCGCAGAGCTCTACCGCGTCGTCGAGGCGCTACCGGAGGTCGCCGACAGCCTGGTGGTCGACACCGGTTCGCTCGAGACCGAGGGCAAGCTGTGGCTCTTCGTGGTGCCCCGGGCGGGCGCCAAGCTCGACGACGACGCCCGCAAGCGCATCCGCGCCGCCATCCGTACCACCGTCTCCCCGCGTCACGTCCCCGACGTCATCGTGGAGATCGGTGAAGTCCCTCGCACCCTGAACGGCAAGAAGCTCGAGGTGCCGGTGAAGCGGATCCTGATGGGCGTGCCCGTCGAGCGCGCCATCGCTGCAGGAACGGTCGCGAACCCCGCGGCGATCGACGAGCTCCTCAGCAAGGCGAGAAGCGTCGACTGAAGAGACGCTGTACGCGCGTGTGCGACCTCCCCCGCCCACGACGGAACGGTGGAAAATCACCGAGAGAACGTCGCGCGAGGTCTCACGGTGGAGCGGTGGAAAATCGAAAACGAATGACGCGCGACGCGGCCCGTTGACAGAGTCGAAGATCAGTCGCTGAAGAATCGCACATGCGCCGCGGGTGACGGTGTCGTGAAACGGCCCGCAGCAGGCGACGCTGTCAGCGACTGCGAGGAGCATTTCACGTCACGCGCGACGTGAGCAATCGCGGCGTGTGTACTAACATGAGGTTTCGGGAATCGAGTTCACGGTACGTGCGCGAGCAAGAGATTGACGAGGAGATCGAGCGCCGTGCCGCGTCTGCGGTAGGGACGGTCCTGGACCGCAAGTGGCGGCTGGATCGCTTGCTCGGGCTCGGCGGCATGGGCGCCGTTTACGCGGCCACCCACCGAAACGGTACGCGTGCGGCGGTGAAGGTGCTGCATCCCGAGGCCGCGCTCTCGCCCGCGCTGCGTCGCAGGTTCTTGCGAGAAGGCTACGTCGCGAACAAGGTCGAGCACCCGGGCGCCGTCTCCATCCTGGACGACGACATCGACCCGTCGGGCAGCGCCTATCTCGTCATGGAGCTCTTGCACGGGGAGACGCTCGAAGGCCGTCTCGCGCGCGCGGGGGGGCGTCTCGGCGTCGCGGAGGTCATCCAGATCGCGTGCGGAGTCCTCGATTGCCTCGAAGCGGCGCACGCGCGCGGCATCGTGCATCGCGACATCAAGCCCGGAAATCTGTTCCTCACGACCGGCAGCGAGGTGAAGGTCCTCGACTTCGGCATTGCGAGGCTAACCGAGGCGCGTGGCAAGCGTGGCGACACGACCGGCGTCGCCGTGCTCGGCACTCCGGACTTCATGCCCCCGGAGCAGGCGCGCGGGCACTGGGACCAGGTCGACGGGCGGACCGACGTGTTCGCCGTCGGCGCGGTCATGCTCTACGCCCTGACCGGGATGCCCCTCCGGGAGGCCCCGACGACCAACGAACAGCTCCTGAAGGCGATGACCGAACCACTGCCGGCGCTCGCCACGCTCATCCCTTCGGTGAACGAGCTGGTGGCGAACCTCGTGGACCGAGCAGTCGCGTTTCGAAGGGAGGACAGGTGGGCCGATTGCGCGACGTTCCGCCAGGCTGGTCGCGCGGCTTACGGTTCCGTCGCGTCGCATCCGCTGGAACGTGCGCCCCCGCTTTCGGTAAGGCCGGTGCCGAACGGTGCCCTCTCGCCGGATGCGCTGGCCCCGGACGCCCTTGGTTCGTCGGAAGATGCGGTGCTCTCGATGCCGGCGGCGGCGCTCGTTCCTCGGTCCCTGTCTCCGACGAAGCTGGTCGGCACACGGCAGCGCAACACCATGTTCCGGGTGACGGCCGTCGTCGTGACGATCGCGGGCGCTCTCTTCGCGATGACGTTCGGCGCGGGGCGTCCCGCACCTGCCCCGGCGACGAACGCCGTGCGCGTGTCTGGCGTCACCGAGCCGACGTTCGCCGTCCCCGAGTTCGCGCCGTCCGCTCTGTTCCCGACTCCGTCGCTGTCGCGTACTCCGGCTCCCCCATCGTCCGCGGAGAGCCCTGCGGATGTCGCGCCGGGCGCCTCGTCCCCTGTGGCGGAGCCGTCGCAGAAGGCGCCTTTGCTCCCAGGAGCTCACAGGGGCGCGACGGCGAAGCGCGCGGTCGTCGGCGCGGCGGAGGCGGTGAGCGCGCCCGCTGCTCTGCCGGCCAGCGCTCCAGCCGGCGCACCGGAGCCGGAGGCCGAACCGCCGCATGCCGTCGATCTCTTCAGCCGCAGGAAGTGACCCGTGGCGCGGTGATGGAGCAGGGACCAGATAGTGCTGACACGGGAGGCCGTTTCGCTTCTATGCTGGTCTCAGTGCGACGCTCGCGCATTCTTCTCGGCGCCCTGCTGCTGACGGCGGCGGCGCATGCGGAGCCACTCGATCCGGCGGCCGCGGAGGAGCTCTTCGTGGAGGGACGGGCGGCGATGGACCGCGGCGATTTCACGACCGCCTGCCGGCGTTTCGAGGAGAGTGAGCGGCTCGATCCTGCGGCAGGGACACTCATCAACTGGGCGGAGTGCTTGAACCGCGAGGGGAAGCCAGCGTCCTCCCGTCTCAAATGGCGAGAGGCGCTCGATGCGCTTTCGCCGAACGACGAACGGCGCACGGCCGCCGCCGAACGCATCGCGGCGCTGGAGAGCAGCGTGCCGAGGCTCGAGATCCGGATGGATCCAGCGGCGCCGCTGTCCTCGATGGTGAAGCGCGACGGCATCGCCGTAGACCCTGTGACGTTCGGTCTGGCGATCCCCGTGGATCCCGGCGCGCATCGCATCGACGTGACGGCGCCCGGGCGCGTCGGCAGTGAGTTCGTCGCCACGCTCGCGAAAGGTGAGCACCGCGTGATCGTGGTCGGCCCCGGACCCCCGCTCGTCGTCGCCGCGCCGCTCGCACCGGCCCCGGTGGTGCCGAAGCACGGGCCGCCGGTCGCGGCGTGGGTCGTCGGTGCGGTCGGCGCCGCCAGCCTCGTCACTGGAGCTACTTTCGGCGTCCTCGCGATCGTCGCGAAGGACCGCATGGACGACGGATGCCCACGCAGCAGCGGCACCCGGGTGTGTACCGACAGCGGCTTCCGCGCGGCTCAAGACGGCCAAACTTACGCGACGATAGCGAACATCATGGTGCCGATCGGCGTCGCCGGTCTCGGCTTCGGTGGCTACCTGCTGTGGTCGGGCGCCTCGTCGGACGCCCGCACGGGCGCGAATCACGCCGCCGAGCTCCACGTCGCGAGTGCGTTCTAGGGGAGACGTGGAGACGCGATTGCAACACCTCGCCAGGGCCTGCCTGCCGCTCGCGCTGGTCGGATGTCAGACCATCATCGGGGCGGACTTCGGCTCTGCGCAGGGGCCGACGCCGTGCCAGTCCTTCGAGCCGCCGAAGCGGCCCGCGAACTTGTCGCAAGCTTCCGACACGGTGGATTTCACGGTCGTCATCGACCAGCTCGCGTTCGGCGACGAGAGCGATGCAGGTTCCACCGGCGCTGTCGGGTTCGATCTGGACGGCCTCTGCACGGTCCCGGGTGGTACCCCTTCTTGCAAGGCATTCCCCTGGCTGAGCTCCACGGCCGTGGTCGATGGTCCGGGCGGGCGTGACGACGCCGTCGGCAATCTCTTCCTGGCCCAGAAGAAGGTCTTCGGCGGTTCGCTCATCGGCAGCGCCGAGGAGAACGACGGCGTGGCCTCCGGGACCGCCGCGCCCGCGGGCATCCTGCGCGTACGCGGCTTCTCGGGTCTCGGGAGCGACGATCACGTGGTCGTCGAGCTGTTTCAGGCGGCGTCCTTCGCTTCGGTCCGGCAGCCTGGCAAGGGAGGGGACGGAGGGCATGGGCGCCCCTCGTTCGATGCGAGCGACCAGTGGCCGCTCGTACGTGCGACGCTCGTCGACGCCGATTCCGGCGCGCCCCTGGAATCGACGCAGCGCGATGACAACGCGTTCGTCCTCGACAGCACGCTGGTCGCGCACTTCGACGAGCTGCGCCTGCCAATGCACAACATCTACGTCGACGTCTCGAAGGCCATGCTCTCGGGACACCTCGGCTACAACAGCTCGACCGGGTGGACCATCAGTAACGGTACACTCGGCGCGCGAATACGATCGGATTTCTTGCTCGGGTTCGTTCCGCTGGCGACGCGCTCCGCGGTCAACGTGACCCTTTGCACCGACGACGTGGCAAACTATCAGGTCGTCAAGAAGACACTCTGCGAGGCCGCGGATCTTCCCGAGATCGACGGGGACCCGAGCAGCCACTGCGCCTTCACGTCGCTCGGCGTCGGGTTCCAAAGCAGCCCGGCGTCGCTCGGAAATGTGGTCGACGTTCCACCTACTGCGAACCCGTGCCCGCCGGAGACGGACCCCGCGAACGATACCTGCGCGAGGCCGTAGCGGTCCTGGCGCGCGAGGTCGAGGGGAGGGCAGGCATGGTGGAGTGAGGAGACGCGAGTGATAGATTGCCGGCATGACCACCACGACGAAGACCCCGCTCGGAGCCGCTGGCCCGGAAGTTTTTCCACTCGCTCTCGGCTGCATGGGGATGGGCGCCGGCAGCATGTACGGCGACGGCGATGAGGCGGAGGGGATCGCGACGATCCACGCCGCGCTCGAACGCGGCGTGAACCTCATCGACACCGGCGACTTCTACTCCATGGGCAAGAACGAGCTGCTCGTCGGCAGGGCGCTTGCCGGCGGTCGCCGGGACAAGGCCCTGTTGAGCGTCAAGTTCGGCGGACTGCGCGGCCCGGACGGCGCGTTCCTGGGCTACGACGCACGGCCCGCGGCGACGAAGAACTTCCTCGCGCACAGCCTGTCGCGGCTCGGCGTCGATCACGTCGACATCTACCGTCCAGCGCGTCTCGATCCTGCGGTGCCCATCGAGGATACCATCGGCGCCATCGCCGAGATGGTGAAGGCGGGCTACGTCCGCTACATCGGTCTCTCCGAGGTCGGCGCCGATACCATCCGCCGCGCCGCGAAGGTGCACCCGATCTGTGATCTGCAGATCGAGTACGCGCTGATCAGCCGCACCCCGGAAAGGTCGATCTTCCCCGCGCTCGCCGAGCTCGGCATCGCCGCAACGGCTTACGGAGTCCTCTCCCGTGGCCTCCTTACCGGGAGCGTGCCGAGCGGCGCGAGGGATTTCCGGGCGCATTTGCCACGCTTCTCCGGAGAGAACGGCAAGAGTAACCGGGCTCTCGCGCTCTCCCTCGCGCGTCTCGCCGCCGAGAAGGGCGTCAAACCGGCGGAGCTCGCGATCGCGTGGGTTCGCGCCAAGGGCGCGGAACAAGGCGTGACGATCATCCCGACGATGGGTGCTCGCAACCGCACGCAGCTCGCGGATGCGCTCCGCGGCCTCGACGTGGAGCTCTCCCCGGAAGAGGTCGTCTCGCTCGAACGCGCCGTGCCGGCGGCCGAGGTCGCTGGCACCAGGTACGCTGCTCAGCTCATGGCAA
>CAYUAW010000001.1:59343-86045 GCA_964442485.1 uncultured Polyangiaceae bacterium | reverse complement strand
GCCGTGCCGGCGGCCGAGGTCGCTGGCACCAGGTACGCTGCTCAGCTCATGGCAAATCTCGACAGCGAAAAGTGACGCCGCGGGCGGCCAGCGTGACGGCCACGTTTCCGATGCTCCGACCGTGCGGCGTGTGCAGCGGGTATCTGCCGAGTTTCGGCAGCGATTCATCCGGGCTTGCACGTGAAGCTGACGTGAGCTCTTCGTGAATTGCTGCGCGGTGACCGTGCTGAGGCTTAATGGCTCACTGCCACGCCATGTGACAGTCTCGCGTTTCGCTCGCTCGTTCGTTCGACAAACAGCTGGAAACGAACGAGTCTGAACGACCGGACGGCGCATCGTTGCTCGAAATGCTTGTCAGCCGGTCGAAATGCCGGCAGTTTTCGTGCGGCCGCGCGCTTTTGGTGGAAGGCGAGGAGTCGCTCGTGTGTTCAACGGATCGTGTCGAACGTGCGTACGCTTCGCCGTACATCCCGAAGCAATCTTCGAAAGAGCGACGTGTGAGCTTCTTCGCGGTCGTCGCTCGTCTAAGAAACGATCGAGTCCGTATTCGTCTCATGCTGCAATGAGGCACGAGAACTGCATGTGCAGCGCGAAGGAAGGTTCAGCGAGCTAGGCAGTATTCACGGATGGTTCCTTCGATGGATGGTTCTTCAGCTGACGGTCATGGAGCGATTGCACGCGATGAATGGATCGCCGTGCTGTGTCGCTATTTCGAGTCCTGGGGCCTGGTCGACGGTCTGCTGGCGCGCGCGGCGGCCGAGCGCGTGATGAGAGTGGCGAGCACGCACCCGCGCGTCGACCCCACGCGCATTGCGGCCCGCTGGATCCGCGCAATGGCCGACGAGGGCAGCGAAGGGTCGGATTGGTTCTTTCGCGCGCCCTCCCTCCTTTCGCGCTTTCCGGCTGCGTTCCTGGAGACCGACGTGCCGGACGCCGCGCAGAATGACTTCGTGGAGCTCCTGCCCGAGCTGTCGCCCCAGTCGATGCCGGAACAGGAAGTCATCGGCCCGATCACACACGCCGTTCGCGTCGCAGCCGAAGCGATGGAGGGCGTCGCGGCTCAACGAACCGGCGCCGATACCAGCTTTCCGGGCGGCTCGTGACCTCCGCAATGAGATGAGATGAGTCGAGCCACCGTTCGCACCGTGTTCGTCGTCGTCCTGCCCGTCGTGGCCGCGACGGCGAGCGCTTCCGGTCTCCTCGCGGTGACGCTCGGGCGCGACGGATTCTCGCCGCCGGACGTCCTCCTTCTGGGCACGTTCACCATCCTGTTCGCGTGGATCGCCTTCTGGCTCTGGGTGGCGCTGATGGGCGCATTCCGTCTCGCACGCACGAGCGCGATGCGGCGCGCGCTCGCCGAGCATGCGTCCAGCCGCCCGCCCCTCGAGGCGCTCAGGACGGCGATCGTCTTCCCCATTCACAACGAAGATCCGGACGCCGTCTTCGCCCGGGTACGCGCGATGCTCGAGTCGCTCGCCGCCGCCGGAGCGAGCGCGGCCTTCGAGATGTTCGTGCTGAGCGACACGACGGATCCCGATATCTGGTTGCGCGAAGAGCTCGCCTGGGCGGAGATCCGCAAGGCGCCCGGGCTATCCCGCACGTACTACCGGAGGCGGCAGCACAAGTTCAGAAAGAAGAGCGGCAACATCGCGGATTTCTGCCGCCGCTGGGGCGGCCGTTACGAGTACATGATCGTCCTCGACGCCGACAGCATCATGGACGGAGACGTGATGGTCGAGATGGTGCGCCGCATGGAAGCAGCGCCGCGGCTCGGCATCCTCCAGGTTCCGTCGATGCTCATTCTCCGCGATACACTGTTTGCGCGCGCCGAGCAGTTCGCGGCTGCGACGTACGGCCCGGCGGTGTTCGCCGGCATCGCCTACTGCTTCGGCGGCTCCGGTAACTACTGGGGGCACAACGCCATCGTCCGGGTGAAGCCCTTCGCCGAGCGATGTGGGCTCCCGGGCCTGCCCGGCCGACCGCCCTTCGGCGGCCCCATCCTGAGTCACGACTTCGTGGAGGCCGCGCTGATGCGCCGCGCCGGCTACGAGGTGCGGCTCGCCTGGGATCTGACGAGCGGCAGCTACGAGCAGGGGCCCGCGTCGCTCGACATCGCGCGCGAGCGTGACGTGCGCTGGTGCCGCGGCAACCTGCAGCACCTCCGCCTCGTGTTCGCTCCGGCCTTCTCGGCAGGGTCGCGCGCCCACTTCGCGATCGGTGCGTTCTTCTATGGGATCTCCGCGCTATGGGGCGCCTACATTCTGTTCGTCGCGGCCCGCTACGTTATGGACGCGGATTCCGGCTTGCCCATGGCGGGGTTCGACCGCTATGCGCCGCTCGTGCTCTCGGCGGGCGTCGCGTGCGTTCTCCTCGGCGGGAAGGTTCTCGCGGCGCTCCTCTCGAAGCTCGATCCGGTCGGGCCGGCGCGCGGGCGGAAGGTCGCCGCGAGCACCGCGCTGGAGATCCTTCTGAGCGCGCTGATAGCGCCCATCCGTATGGTGTCACAGGTGACGTGCCTGGTCGCCGCGGTGAGCGACACGAGCATGGACTGGGCCGCGGCTCGGCGGGACGAGCGTACCTGGTCGCTGCGGCGCGCGCTTCGGACGCAGGGCCTCGAGACCTTCGTGGGTGTCGTGCTGGCCGTCGCGCTGTTCGGGGTCGCGCGTGGCCTCGCGCTCTGGCTGGCTCCCGTCTGGGTGGGGCTCGTGCTGGCGATCCCCATCGACGCGCTGCTGTCGAGCCGCCGGCTGGGGCGCGCGCTCCGTGCGCGGGGCCTCCTCGTCACGCCGGCCGAGGCGGAGCCGCCGGAGGTGATCCGGCGCGCGCTCGAGCTCGAGCGTGAGCATGCGCTTTCGCCGGGGAGCTTCGCGTCGCGGTTCGAGTCGTTCATCGGGGATTCCTGGCTGAACGCGCTGCACGTCGGGCTGCTGCGCTCGGCGGGCAGCCGTGAGCTGTCGGCGAGCGTCGTCGAGCCGCTCTTCGAGGCCGTCCTCGCAGGCGGCATCGGGGAGCTCTCGAAGCGCGAGTCGATGGTGGTTCTCTCGGACGCGAAGGTCATGGAGCGGTTGCACCGTCACCGCTGCATCGAGCGGATGCGCGGCTCGGCCGCGTGAGCGGGGGAGAGGCCCGCTCGCCGTCAGGTCGTGCCCTCACCGAGCGCGGACAGGCGCTGTCGAGCGACGCGGCAGGCGAGAGGGCTCTGATCGATGCCCACACCGCGGCGCCCGGCGCCAAGGGCGGCGACGACCGTCGTGCCCGAGCCGCACATCGGGTCGAGCACCCTGTCACCTTCGTTCGTGGCGATGCGGACGATCCGGTCCAGGAGCTTGAGCGGTTTCTGCGTCGGATAGCCCGTAGTCTCGCGCGTGAGCGGTGTGTTTGCGGTCATCGCTGGGCAGTCCGCCCAGACGCTCCCGAGCTTTCGTCCTTCGTCGGCGAAGTACCGGTACGTCTTCCCGGAGATGGTGCGCTCGCGGTAGCGGCGCCCGCTCGGGTCGACGTGGCGGAAGTGCATCGCGAGGCTCGTCTCAGCGTACTGCTCGCGGAGCGACGCTCCCTTCGTGTTCCAGACCATCTCCGGCCCCGGCGCGTACACGAGGATCGTCTGATGCGTCATGCTCGGACCCTTGACCCGGCGCGCGCCGTTGCCGGGGACCCAGATGATCTCGCCGCGGAAGGCGGCGCGGCCGAAGACGCGGTCGGCGAGCCCCTTCGCCTCGTGCACGGCCCGGAAGTCGAGGTGCAGGAACAGGCTCGCGCGCTCGGACATCGCGTCGCGCATCGCGGCGAGCCTCGGTTCGAGCACCGCGAGGAAGGCGTCGAGGCCGCCCCAGGCGTCGCTGTAAGCGGCGGAGCCGCGCGATCGAGAGCCGCGGCCCTGGCGCGCGCCACGAACGCCTCCGGCGTTGAAGGGCGGATCGACGTACACCAGATCGAACGGGCCGCCGCGAGCGGCGTCCGCGATTCGCGCGAGGCAATCGCCCTGCAGCACGAGCGCGCCGTCGTCCGACACGGCGGAGGGGCGCGCGGCGGGAACAGCGGCGCCGCGCGGCTCAGCCAGACGGCGCACCCTGCGGATCCTCCAGCGTGATGCGGAGCGGATCTTCCCGCGCGGCCTCGTAGAGCGTCGCGTCGTCTGCCGCCGCTTCCGGAGCAGGTGGCAGCCACTCCCAGCGAGGACCCCCGCCCTCGCATCCGAGGACCATCTCGTCCGGGGTACAGGCGATGCGCATGTGGATGTGATCGTCGTGAACGAGGCTGTCGCCAGGCTGCATCAGGACCGTCTCGGCATGCCAGACGAGCTCCGGAGGCTCACCGAGAGCGCGCGCGTAGTCGATGAGCAACGCCTCCACGTCGAGGGAGCAGAACATCCACTGCACGTCTATCTCGCTCGACGTGATGAGCTCACGGACGAGCCGCCACTCGCGCGGAACGTCGAGCCTTACGTATCCGCCGTCCGGCTCGAGGCTCGCGAGACCGTCGGGCCCCACAGGGACGAAGCCGGTGTTCTGGACGGGGACTCCGCCGGGGGTCGTCACGAACCACGGAAGATCGACGTCGCGGCCCGTTCGGTGCGACTGGTGATGCGGGATCTTTCCGCCCACCTTCGCGGACAGATCTCCGATGATCATCGGTGCGCCGCCGGGCATCTCGTCGTGGAGCGTCTTCGCTGCCTTCATCACGGCGTGTACGAGCCTCGGGTTGCCCCAGTGATTCAGTCCGTTCTTCCGGTACCTGACGAAGCCCGTTCCCTCGACCGGGAGCTCGATTGCAGCCGTCAGCACACCGTGGTGAGGGACGCCGACCGAACCCGAAAGCCCTGGCACGAGGGGGGTGGGTGTTCCGAAGCAGCCGGCGCAGACGAGCGACGCGCCGAGCAGCAGGCGCTTCATTCCGGAACCTCCCGATCGAGATGAACGGAGACGAGCAGCTCGGCGGCCTTCACAGATTCGAGTGTCGAGTGGACGAGCTCGAGCTTGCCGCCCTCGTGATGACGCAGGATGCCCTGATCGACGAGGGACGCGAAGGCGTTCTTCAGCGTGGGCTGGCTCACCGCCTCGGGCCGCTCCACCTCCCCGGTGAAGAACATGCGCTTGCCCGTCTGCAGGGTCTTCTTCACGAGCTCCTTCTCGGGCAAGGGGCCCTTCAGGAGCGCGCCGAGCCCGCGCGCGGCGATGCGGTAGGCCTCCAGGAAGTTTCGCAGGAACGCGGCGTAGGTGAGGAGCCACTCGCGCCCGCTCCAGCCGAGGCGTCCCGGCCCAGCGTCGATGCGCCCCTCCGCGTCGACGACGAGCTCCGCCGCGTCGAGCATGCTCGCGATCGTCTCGTCGAAGATCTCGACGAAGGGCGCGTCGGCACGGAAGCGGAACTCGTGCTTGAACAGGCGCGATAGCTTCTGGACGCGATCACGCACCACGTCGCGGGGCAGGGGCGCCGCGGGCGTGGCAAGCAGGGCCACCGAGACGAGGCTCCGCTCGACGAAGAAGTGCAAGATCATGTTCTTCGAGGTGTCGAGCTCGAGCCGCTTCGAGTCCGGGATCGTGTAGATCGTCTCGGGGCCGATCACGTCGGGGTCCTGGGGTTCCCCGTCGGCTTCCGCCGGCGCGTGCGCCTCGATGAGGGCCGCGTCGGTGAAGAGCTGCGCGGCTTCCCGGATGGCCTCGGGGCGGAGCCCGCCGCCCGGGGTCGTGGTGCTCGGCGTGGTGCGGGCGCCCGATTCGCGGAGCACCGTGAGGAGCCGCGAACACCGCTCGACCAGCTCGTCATGGGGCAGACCACGATAGCCGTGCGACAGGAGCGCGAGCGCGGCAAGCGACCCCGGCGTGACGGCCGTGACGCGGTTGATCTCGTCCATGACGCGGTTGCCGAGCCGCGTGACCAGCGCTCGCCGCTGGGGCGGGCTGAGGTCCGCGCCGTGGCGGAGCTTCAGATCGTCGCGGATGTCGTCGAGCGTCAGGGATGCTCCGAATTGCAGGCTGATGCGGCCGTACCGGTGCCTTAGCACTTCCCGCGTTCGAAGCAGCCCGGCCGCGTCTTCCTTCACTTTTTCGCCGCCCGAGAGCTCGCGCTCGTAAGCGCCGGTCTCGACGATGCGTTCGTAGCCGATGCTGACGGGTACGAAATAGGCGACCCGCTGCGGGACCGTGAGTGCGCTCTCCACGATCATGCCGAGCAGCCCGAACTTCGGTGGCAAAAGCTTGCCGGTCCGGCTCCGGGCACCCTCGACGAAGAGCTCCAGCGGGTAGCCGTCGCGGATGAGCCGCCTCACGTACGTGTGCACGACCGACGAATAGAGGCGGTCCCCCTTGAACGAGCGTCGAATGAAGAACGCACCCGCGCGCCGGAAGATGGGCCCGAGCGGAAAGAAGGAGAGGTTGTCGCCGGCGGCGATGAGCGGAAGCTGGATGTTCTCGTCGTTGAAGACGTAGCTCAGCACGAGATAGTCGATGTGACTCTTGTGGCTCGGAAGAAGGACGACGCACCCCTCCTTGGTCGCCTCCCGTACTCGCTCGAGGCCCTCGCGATCGATGTCGATTCCGGCGTAGATCCTGTGAAACACCCGATCCAGGAACACGGCGAGCGCGCCGATGGTCGCGCTGTCGGGCGCGGCCTGGAGCTTCTTCAGCATGCTCGCGGCCTTCTCCGTGACGACGCGAAGATCCTCCTGCTTCGTCGCGGAAAACGCGCGCATGGTGCCCTGCAGCTTGGGGCTGCGGAGGAGCTCCTCCCGCACGCGATCGGGGGGCTTCTCGGCTGGGCCGGTGACGCTGCGCCGCTCGCGTTCCAGCCTTCGCAGGATGGCGTAGACGACCCTTCGAACGTGCGATTCGTCGGACGAAGGGCCCGCCGTCTCCAGGTACGCTCGCAGATCGAGCGGCTCGCCCGCCTTCAGCTGAACGTGGCGGTAGTTGCCGAGGAGCTGCCACATCGCACGAACAGAGCTTGGCCATTCCCGGGGCCCGACGAGGAAGTCGAACGCACGCGTGCCGCGCGTATCGGGGCGCTTCGTCCAAACGAAGACCTGAGGAACGAGGAGGATCGGCCTGGACAGGTTCTTGCGCTGCACCTCGAAGAGCGTGCGGATCAGCTCGTCGCCCTCCTTCAGGCCGCGACCGCCGCTGGCCCCGGCCGCGAGATCGAGCACGCCGGGGGGCCGCTTCAGGAAGAGCGCGGCGGAGCCGCCCTCCTCGACAGCGGCCCTGAGCTGCTCGGCAGGGCTGCGCGCGTGACCCGGCGTGAGCGCCTGCAGCAGGCCGTCGCCGAGAGGATTCAGGATCCAGAGCCCGAGGTCGTTGGCGAAGCGGACCTGCGGCAGGCCGAAGCGCTTCGTGAGGTGGTCGAGCGCCAGGAAGTCGACGAAGTTCAGGTTTCGGAGGACGTAGACGACCGTCCCCTTCGCGGCCATATCGCGGACCGAACGGATCCAGGAGGGATCGACCGCGATGGAGTCGAAGAATTTCCGGTAAACTGCCCGGAGCGCAACGTTGGGCTGATAGGTTTTTGCGGTCGAACGCTCGTGCATGAGAAGCGGCAGGCCTACACTATCAGAGCTCGCTCGCGTGGTGGAAAAGCGGGACGACCGAGCGTACTTGACGCCCGCGGCACATTCCGGCGACACACTCGTCCGTGCCCTCTCGCCGCGGCGTGGGGGCAGGCCCATAGGCCATGAATTCAACTGAACTTCGGTCGCGCGGTCCGCACCCGTCGGTGAAGGCCCGGAGTGCGTTACGCTCCGCGCGCGCGGCGGCGGTGGTCGCCGTTTGCGCCGTCGCGATCCCGGTGTGCTCGGGCTGTAAACGACGTGCACAGTCGCCTGCGCCGGCGGCGAGCGGTTCGGCCGCCGCGAGCGCGAGCGCCGTGACGAGCGCGGCCCCGCCGTCCGCGGGCGCCACGCGGTGTCAGCCCCTCACGGGCGACGGTGCGCACCTGTTGCTCGGGCCAGGTGCCCCTGCCGCGTCGGAGGACGACGAGGCCATCGACCTGCCGTTCGCGCCGGAGATCGGCGGCGCGACGGCTCTCGAGGCGGCGTTCGCCGTCGGCGTGCTCGAGCCGCGCGGCAAGTCCACGAATGCCGCGGTGCTCCTGGTGGGCGGTTCGCTCTCCGTGGGGAAGAAGGTCGAGCTCGGCGCGGTGCACGGCGACGTGCTCGCGCCCTACGCCGCGGCCAGCGGCGACGCCGTGCTGGTCGCGGTCCCCGACGGCGCGCCCCACGGGACCTTGCTTCGCCTCGCGCGCATCGACGAGCCTCTCGGCGGCGCGCGCGTCTCCTGGGGAGCGGAGCTCATGGAAGGCAACGACGACTCGGACGCCTTCGCCCTGGAGACGGGCCAAAAATCGACGCTCGTTGCGTGGGACGACTGGGACGCGAAGGCTGGTCACGGGGTGATTCACGCCGTCGTGCTGCCCGCGGGGGAGATCGCCAAACCCTCGCCGGTGTTCGTCCTCTCCGGCGAGCACGACGACGCGGAGGCGCCAGCGATCGCCAAGCGTCCCGGCGGCTTCTGGGTCGCGTGGATCGCCAACGCCAAGCGCGCCCCCGACCACAAGGAGCGCCGGGAGCCGCAGGACCCCGCGGAGACTTCCGAGCTCGAGATGGGGCCGCGCTACGTCGTGCTGTCGCCCTTCGACGACGCGGGCAAGCCCGCGGGCGCGCCGGCCGCGGCGACGCCGAAGGACGGGCACGTCATGGGTTTCGATCTCGGCGCCGCACGCGACGGCGGTGCGCTCCTGACGTGGCGGGACGACCGCGCCTCGCCGGGGACCGCCGGTGGCATCGTGCGGCTCGCGCTGGTACGTCCCGACGGCTCGATCGAGCCGCGAGTCGTCACGGACGATGACGTCGGTCCGGGCGCCCCGTCGCTCGTCGTCGACGCGGCGCCGCCCTCGGACACGCACGGGTGGCTCACCATCGCCAACGACGCCGACGCGCTCCGCGTCGTCGCGCTCGACCCGGACGGGCGCGCGCTCGACGAGCTCGCCGTCGAGCCGAGCCTGGGCGTCGCGACGGCACTCGCCGCGCGCGGGGGCAGGGTGCTCTTCTCGCGCCCGGCGGGGAAAGGACTCGAGCTTTCGGTGTTCGCCTGCGAGAAGGGGCGGAGCCTGGATACGGCGCCGCCGCCGCGCTGATCACTCCGACGTGTCCACGATGGCGACGTCGCCGGGGAGGGACGGCGGCGTGGCTCCCACGGCGGCGGCCACGGCGTTGGCCTGCTTGCTCCCGATGAGCTCGGCGACGATGCGGAGCGCCCCATCGACGGCGCCGCTCGCCGTCGCGGCCGTCACGAGCCTTCCGTCCTGGCGAAAGCGCGCCTGCGTGTCCGCGCGGGCCTCGGGGGCGATCTCGCGCAGGAGCTCTGCCGCGTCCGCCGTCACCGACACCTGGGCGTCGCCGAGAAGGCCCGCGCGCCCGAGGAGCAGCACGCCGTTGCCGACCGCGAGAAGATGGGCGGCCGTTGCGGCAGCGCGCGACAGGTAGCCGACCACCGCCGGGTCCGAGAGGGCACGACGCGCCCCGTAGCCGCCCGGCACGAGCAGGAGCTCCGGCGCCGGCAGCTCTTCGAACGACGCCTTCGCCGTGAGCTCGAGCTGGCTGCGAGTCTTCACCTGTCCCCGCGCGGCGGCCACGAGGTGGACCTTGAAGAGACGGAAGTTCCAGGTGCGGCCGGCGGTGGTGAGCACCTCCAGTGGACCCGCCACGTCCAGCAACGCGACCTCGTCGAAGAGGACGACGGCAAGGGAACGAGAGCTCGTACGCATTCGCCGCCGATCACGGAGAGCATAGCGCGAGAACCCACAAAAGCACCACGCCGCCGGGGTGAAGCCCGGCGGCGTGATGGGAGGAACGAGGTCCCCTCCTCGGTTTCTCCGCGTTCACCCGAGGGGTTTACGCGGAGTGATCGACCCGAGCCCTCATCGGGCTACGGGAAGGGCGATGCCTTGACGGGCGCGATCCGCTGCCGCTGCAGGAGCCGGTCGATGTAGCCGCTGAGGGCGACGGTGCCGCCACCGCTCGTCGTGATCTGGATCGAATTGGTGCCGCTCACGTTCCAGCGCTCTGCGAACGTGTCGAACTTGTAAGTGGAGAACGGGACGATGTTGCGCGTGAGCACGTCCGTGTGCCCGATGTTCGCGAACTGCACGTCGAACGCGAAGTTGCTCTGGTTCGTGACCGTGAGCACGACGCGGAGGGTGCCGCTCAGGTAGGGGATGCGATACGAGCCGCCCTGGAACACGCTGCCGCCGGCCGAGTAGATCGCGCCCCCGTACTCCACGTAGGTCTGGAAGACGTTCAGCGGGTCGGAGCCGATCGCGTCGAGGAAGATGGCGCCGTAGCCGTTGTTGAACGCGGAGTTGCTCAGGTTCACGTTGTGGCGCCCGGTCTGGTCTGTGTCGAGGCTGATGGTATCGACGAGCACCGGCGCGGCCGCGGTTCGTCCGGTGTCGGTCGTCTTGTCCCCCGAGTAGAAGATCTGCACGGTGATCGGCATCCCGTCGGCGGTGATGGCGATCGTCGTCGCGCCGGGGTCGACAAGATTCAGGAGCGTCGCGTCGGCGAACTGCGCCTTCTGCTGCACCTGTGCCGTCGCCTTCGGCGCGTCCGTCCCTCCGCCTCCGACCTCCCCGGAAGTCCACTCCCCGCTACTCGAGCAACCTGCAAGCATCAGTAGCCCAGCCACCAAGCCGATTGATCTCATGAGTTCCTCCTTCTGTTGCCGAGGTGTGACTCGGCCAACATCAACAATCGGTGAAGAGGAATGAATGTCAAAGCACAATCGTGAGAGTCGCTTTCGTTCGCTCAGCACGGTAACGGGTGCATGCGTTTCGGTTCGTATCGCGATCGTGATTCCAGCATGAATCATGCTGGAATATCGCTGTTATATGCGCGCAATCTGAGACACTCACCCACACGTCGTGCGGTGGTTTCCGTTCGTCGCTTTCCTGTTGTGAAATGTGCGCTGCAGTACGAGCGCGCGAAGATCACACGTGCGGATTGAAGCACGCGACGCGATGCCCGCTCCGCGGCGGAAGCTCGCGGAGCTCCGGCACCTCGGTGTCGCAGGTGCCGCGGAGCGCGCGCGGGCAGCGCGGATGAAACGAGCACCCGCTCGGCGGCGACAGTGGGCTCGCGGGTTCGCCTTCCAGCACGACGCGGAGGCTGCGCCGCGTGGGATCCGGCACCGGGACGGCGCTCACCAGCGCGCGCGTGTACGGATGGAGCCTTCGCTCGAAGAGCGACGCAGTGGCCGCCACTTCCACGATGCGGCCGAGGTACATCACCATCACGCGCTGGCTGACGTACTCGACGACCTTCAGGTCGTGTGAAACGAACAGATACGACAGGCGATACGTCTCCTGCAGCTCGAGCAGCAGGTTCACGATCTGCGCCTGGATGGACACGTCGAGGGCGCTCACCGGTTCGTCGCAGACGATGAACTTGGGCTCGGTGGCGAGTGCTCGAGCGATGCCGACGCGCTGGCGTTGCCCGCCGCTGAGCTCGTAAGGCAGGCGGTGCATGAAGTCCGGTCGCAGACCGACTCTCTCGAGGAGGTCCGCGACCTTCGCCTCGATCTCCGACGCGCTCCGGAGCAGCTCATGGATGTGGATCGGCTCGGCCAGCGTATCGCCGATCGTCATCCTCGGATCGAGCGAGGCGTAAGGGTCCTGGAACGTGAGCTGCATCTTCTTGCGCAGCGGCCGGAGCGCGCGCTCGGAGAGGTGCGTGATCTCGACGCCGTCGAAGACGATGCGACCCACCGTGGGCTCGATCAGCCGCAGGATGGTACGGCCGAGGGTCGTCTTGCCGGAGCCGCTCTCGCCGACGAGACCGACCGTCTCCCCCTCCCGCACGTAGAGCGAGACGTCGTCGACCGCTCGCAAGAGCTTGCTCGGCGCGAACAGCGAGCCGCCCGCGCGGTAGACCTTCGAGAGGCGCTCGACGCGCATGAGCGGCGCCGAGCGGTCTCCCTCTCCGGCGCCGCGCGCGTCGAGGCTCGGCCTCCCGTCGGCGCTCGGACGGCCGGCGCCCGGCCCGCGCGAGACCGTCATGGCAACGCCTCGCCGTAGTAGCAACGCACGCGCCGGCCGTCGGACAGCGCGACGAGCGGCGGCTCCTCGACCGTGCAGCGCTCGTACCCCGGCGGTCGGGATCTGCGGAGCGCGCACCGCTCCGCGAAGCGGCAGCCCGGGGGGAGTGCCGCGAGGTCCGGGACGATGCCGTCGATGGCGTCGAGGCGGCGCGGCCGATCGAGGCGCCGCGAGGAGTCGAGCGGCGGTGCGCTCGCGAGCAGCGCGCGCGTGTAGGGGTGCCGGGGGTCGGCGAAGAGCGACGTGACGGTCGCCGTCTCCACGATACGCCCGGCATAGAGCACGACGACCTCGTCAGCGATCTCCGCGACGACCCCGAGATCGTGGGTGATGAACAGCATGCTCATCCCCGTCGCTTCCTTCCGCCGCGCGAGCAACTCGAGGATCTGCGCCTGCACGGAGACGTCGAGCGCGGTGGTGGGCTCGTCGGCGATGAGCAACCTCGGCCCGCACGCGAGGGCCATCGCGATTAGGACGCGCTGCCGCATGCCGCCGGACATCTCGTGTGGGTACGCGTCAGCGCGCTCCTCGGGGGAGGGGATCCCGACGAGCCCGAGGAGCTCGACCGCGCGTCGCCTCGCTTCCCCCCGGCCTGTCTTCTCGTGGAGCCGGATGACCTCGGAGATCTGCGCGCCCGCGGTGTAGACGGGGTTCAGGGATGTCATCGGCTCCTGGAAGATCATCGAGATCTGGCCACCGCGGATGGCACGGAGGTCTCGCTCCGCCAGCGTCAGCAGGTCGCGGCCACCGAACAGCACCTTGCCTGACTCGATGGTGCCGGGGGGCGACGCGATGAGCCGGAGGATGGCGAGGGCGGTGACGCTCTTGCCGGAACCACTCTCGCCAACGAGCGCGACGGTCTTGCCCCCCGGGACGTCGAACGAGACGTCGTCTACGGCGTAAAGAGGGCCTCGCTCGGCATCGAAACGGACCCGCAGCTCCCGTACGCTGAGCAAGGCCTCGGCCATCGGGGCGACGTTACCACGCGGTCCTCTTGCGCCGAGTCTGTGACTCGGCGGAGAACTGAAACGAGTTGGCGAGTCAGATGCGTGCATGCCGGAAATTCAGCGGCGCTCGCCCAACCGCGCCGCTGAATTTCCCCAGCGAACCACGGACTCTCCACACCAGCCCGTCGGTGCGTCAGTTCCGCGCGAGGTACACCTCGAGCCGCGGCGCGCCGGCGGCGGCGGTCACGAGGGTCACGCCGCGGCCGTGCGAGCCCCCGGCGACGACCGCGATGCCTTGATCGCCGGGGCTCTGGGCGAACTGCTGCACGATGGAGGTGACGTCCACGCGAACCGGCAGGGCGGGGCTCGTGCGCGCGATGCCGCGGGCCATCGGCCGGGAGAAACCTGGACGCGCGCCTCGGGCTATCGAATTCGCGGACCAATCCGCGGCGAGCGTCCACACCTCGAGCGGCACGTCGTCGGTCGGTTCCGTCCCCGGCGAGACGGTGAGGAGCAGGAAGGCGGCCGCGACGCCGGCGCGTCCCTTGTAGCTCGAGCCGAAGCGCGCGTAGACGAACGAGTCGCCACCGTGCGCGCTCCCGAGCGTCACCTCCGGCGTGGAGGGTTCGTGGTCGGCGGTCGCGACGGCGAGCTCGATCGGCGACAGCACCAGGCGCTCCGAATCGCGCGGAACCGGGACGCCGCCGGCGAGCGCACAGCGATTGGCGAGACACTCGTAGCCCGTGCCGCAAGTCGGGCCGGCGCAAGGTGCGCCTCCCGCCGAGCACGCCGCGCTCGCGACGCCGAACGCGACGGCGAGAAGAAGCGAGACCGCGCGGGGCACCGTCATGGGTCCTGGCCGTCTTGCCCCGGCCTGGAGCCGATCACAAGCTCCCTCAGCTGCTGCAGGGCAGCACGCGCACGATCTTGATCTTCGTAGCGCTCGAACCCGGCGCGGGATAGGCGACGCTGCCGTCCGGGTAGTCCCTGAAATCCTGGAACTGGTTGCTCGGAACGTCGATCGTCACCTGGGAACCGATGGACGCGCCGGTCCCGGCGTCGAGGACCTGGCCCACCATGTTCGTGTCCGACGCGGGCATCCACGCGGCGAACAGGTGGCTCCCGTACTTTGCCAGGTGCGGCTTGTTTCCCGTGCCGAGGCTGACGTCAGCGGCGGTCCCCCCTGCCGAGGTGAACCGGAAGAGATGCTGCGTGCCGGAGTCGCTCGCCAGCACCCAGTAGCTGCTGGTCGTCGAGCTCAGCACGATGTTGCTCACGGCGGAGGTCGTGGCGCTGATGCCGAAGACCAGATTCGACGCGTTCACGATGAGGCCGACGTGCGGGAAGTCGTCCGAGCGGCACACCATCTCGAAGCGCGCAGCCATGGGGTCCCACACGATCTTCTCGAAGCCGCTGTGGCTGCAGCCCCAGATGAAGGAATTGTGTCCGGTGAGCATGGTCCCCGTGGGGCCGACGACGCGCATCTCATCGCCCTGGTGGATGTTGATCGCCGTGTTTCCGCCGGTCGTGCACGCCTGCGACACGCTGGTCGCGGCTCCGTAGTACGCCGCGAAGTTCGTGCCGTCGAAGGCGAGCCGCCCGTGATGCGCGTACCACCAGATGAAATACGTCTGCGCTCCGGTCGGGCCGGTCGAGTAAGGCGGCAGGGTTGCGCTCGCCGTCGTGAGCTTCGTGGCCCACGTCTCGGTCTTCCCGTCGAAGCGAACCATGTACATGTCGTAACAGGCGATGGGTGGGCTCGGTGGCGTGCCGCACAGGTTCGTCGGGTTGCCGCAATTGAGCGTCCCGCCGCCCTGCGCGTCGCGGGTCAAGAGGAGCACGCCGCCCTTGTCGTCGGCGTACACGTCCCCGTAGTCCTTTCCCGGCAGCGTGAATCCGTCCACGACGTGGTCGTCGCAGTCGAGCGTGGTCACGTGCACGTTCGCGTCGTTGCTCAGCCACGCGACACGCGAGCCGCCCGAAGGGATCGGCGAGATCGACAGGATCTTCAGTGCTGCGTCATCCTCGTTGACGACGACGGGCGCGCCCACGTCGATCTCCGTGATGCGCACCTGGGGCGCCGTGCACGCCGCGGGCGTCGCGGGTGCGCAGGTGCTCGTGCCCGCGGCGCCGACCTGGCCGGCGGTGCCGCTGCCGCCCTGAGCGGTGCTGCCTCCTGGGCCGGTCGCCGCGCCGCCAGCGGATACACCGCCCGCGCCGGGCGCGCCGCCCACTCCGACAACCCCGCCGGCCGCACCGAGCTGGCCTCCGGCGCCGGCAGTGGTTCCAACGGCGCCGCCGCCAGCACGGCCGGCAGAACCGCCGCTTCCCGAGGTGGCGCCGCCGATCTGCGACAGGGCCCCCGCAGTGCCGCCTGCTTGCGGCGACGGGGCACCGGACGAGGACGAGCTGCATCCTGCGGCCGCTGCACAGCACGACGCGAAAAGTATGAACAACGCGGACGACTGACCGTGCGTCATGACGAATGGATGTCGAGTCGCGCGGGTCGACTCAGGCAGAGATTGCGTCTCATCGATGGCAATCGCCGCAAGATCGACGTTGGTGGCATGACCCTGACGTTTCCGATATGGCCTCTCGAGCGTGTCGAGAGGACCTCTTCGGCTAGCCGCACTGCGCATGAATTGTCCGGCGCGCGCAGAGCGGGACATTGGACCCCTATTGATTGCAGAAGAGCATTTGAATTTCGGCTGGACACGTGAAACCTATGCCGAACGGAGGCATGCTGCGATGACGATGAGCGCTCGAGGATATGGTGCGTGTTTGCTGGTGACGAGCGTGTCAATCGCGCTGGTCGCTTGCGGCGGTGATCATTCGTCCCAAACCGGCACGCCAGGGCTGCCACCTGCCGGGACGGTTCCGACCTTGCCGGGGCAGATGCAGCCGACCGCGCCCGGTGCGTCGCCGACGGGCGCGCCCACGACACCCGGGGGGACGACGCCCGTTGGCACCGTGCCGCCGACGTCGGGGACGTCCGGGGTTCCGGGCACCATGCCGACGACGTTGCCGACGGGCATGAATCCCGTGGGCATGCCGACCACCGTGCCGACGACGGTGCCCACCACCGTGCCAACGACGGCGCCGACCGGTATGCCCACTACGCCGACGGTCGTGTGTGGCAACACACATGGTCAGTTCGCCGGGGACGAGTATTGCATCTTGCCGCCCCCCGCCGGCCAGGGCTTCCAGCTGCACTATGGCCCCGCAAATTACGACGACCCGGCCGAGCTCGCGAAGTACACGATCATGCCGGGCGGTGAGGACAACATCTTCGTCCCCGAGACTTCGGGCAACACGACCGACGTCTACTACTACAAGCGCCAGTACCGCATGCGCCCTGGCTCGCATCATCTCATCGTCTCGGAGGGGAGCACTTCGAACCCGTTCGCCGGTGGGCGCCGCCTCGGCGGCAGCCAGAACGAGTCGCGCGACAATCCGCAAGGGACGCCGCCGCCAGAGAACCAGGGCATCGGGATCAAGATGCAAGCGAACGACCCGATCACCTTGAACCTCCACCACTTCAACCCAGGAGATCAGCCGGCCCTCAAGGAAGCCTGGGTGAACTTCTGGTACGTCGATCCAGCCACGGTCACACAGACGGCCAACGAGCTCTACCTGTTCGCGCCGGGCTCGAGCGTTGCTCCGGGTGGGCACGCCCTCTTCAGCGGAAAGAAGACGGTGACGGCGGCCGGCCGCATCCTGTCGATGTACGGGCACCGTCACGCCAGCACGGTGCGTTTCAGTGCTTATCGCACGCGCGGGTCCGACAAGAAGCTCGTCTACCAGGACTTCAACTGGGAGGAGCCCGCGGTGTACGAGTTCAACAGCACGACCACGAACCCAGCTCCCGATCCGAACACGAAGGTCGCCGGTGGCTTCAGCGGCGACCTCGACCTCGCGGTCGGCGACGTGCTCGAGTGGGAATGCGAGGTCCAGAACACCCAGAGCATCACCATCAGCTACGGCTCGAACGAGGCGCTAAACAGCGAGATGTGCATCCTCATCGGCGATCTCATCGGACCGGCGATCATCGGCTTCTTCACGACGACTTAGTCGCGACCGAAATAGCGTCGTCACGAAATCGGGCCGCCGTCAGCGACGCCGGCGGCGGCGCGAGAGCAGGAGCTCGGCGGTTGTCGGCGGAGCCGCGGGAGCGCCGGAGTCCTCCGGATGCCCCGCGGGCGTCGCTCCGGTGTCCGGAGGTTCTTCCGTGTTCGCCGGCTCGAGCGGTTCGCCTCCATCGCCGGCTCGTGTCTCCGGAATCACGAGTACCGCCGGGTTTCTGCCGGTGACATGCGGCACGGCGTGACCGCCGGACGCCGGCGTGGAAGCGACGCGCGCGGGAAGGCGTAGCGCGGGCAGTCGCCGTGCTGCGGCTGCGAGCAGCATGGCGAGCGCGGCGAGCGACGAGAGCCACGCGGCGAGGGGGCGAAAGCCCTGCCGCGACGTGGAACGATCTCCGAACACGCCGTCGAGCGTGGTGCGCACACGCCCGCCGGTGAGCGCGGCAATTCGCGCGAGCAAGGCGCCATCGGTTCCCGTCGGCTCGAGCTCGTCGCCCGCCGAGAGCCGCGCGCCCGTGGTACCGACGCTCTTGCCCGTTGCTTCGTCGCGTACGTCGGCGACGTAAGTGCCCGCGTGTCCGAGCGGGACCAGCGCCTCGTACGACCCCGGGCTCGTGGGCTCGAGGCGCGTCGCTCGAACGAAGCCGTCGGGACCGACCACGGACGCGGTGAAGCTCTGCTTCGCGCCCCGGGCGAGATCCTCGGCGACTGCGGTCGCCGTGATCCTGAAAGTGCCATTCGACGTCGTGGCGTCGAGCGTGACGCTGCCGTCGTCGCCGCCGCGGGCGAGCCCGCGCGCCAGCTGCGCGAACAGGCGCGACGCCTCGGACCAGCCGCGCCATTCCGTGCCCCAGGGCCCTGCGTAGTCGCTCGTGAAGGCGCCCGCATGGCCGGTGCCCGCCGCCCACACCGCGAGCAGCGGATCGTCGTCCACGCCGAGCAGCGCCACCTCCGCGCGGGCCTTCGCGCGGGTCACCGTGTAGCCGCCGAGCACGGGTGCGCGGCTGAAGTCGATCCCCCGCGTCGCCGCGATCGGCGCGCCGACCCGCGCGCGAAAGGGCTCGTCGTGCACCGCGCTGCCGGCGGCGATGGTCGTCTCCTCGGCGAAGACGGCCGGCAAGCGGGTCGCGTCCTCGATCAGATAGAAGCGACCCTGTCCCTCACGCGAGAGCTGCTCGAGCCCGCCGACGTCCTGGCCTCGCCCGAGCGCGACGACGCTGGTGGTGATGTTGCGCTGGTGCGCGGCACGGGCGAGGGAAGGCGCGGCTCGTCTCTCCTCGGCGTCGTCGCCGTCGGCAAACAGCAGCACGTGCTTCTGCTCGACGTCCGCTCGATCGAGCGCTGCGTAGGCGACCTCGAGGGCGCGATCGACGTAGATGCCACCGCCTCCCGGGCCCACGGCGCGAATCTTCCGCGCGACGTCGGCCTTGTCGCCGAGCGGCCCGAGCGGCACGGTCCAGGTCGCCGTCGTGTCCACGTGCAGTACCCCGAGCCGGTCGAGCGCGCCGAGCAGCTCGCCGGAGCGCGCCGCAGCTTCGTTCGCGAGCTCCAGCTTGGTGTGGCTCCCCGCCGCCATCGCCATCGAGCCGGAGTAGTCGATGGCGATCACCTCGGCAAGGCGGGCACGGCGCCGCTCGTTCCGGAGCTCGAACGAGACGGGGCTCACCTTCTCGACCGCCGTGCCGGCGTAGCCGCCGGGCCCCATCGTCCTCTTGCCGCCGAAGAGGAGCATCCCCCCGCCCAGGTGCTCGACGTATGAAGAGATCTGCTCGAGCTGATCGGGCGATAGATCGCGCGCCGGCACGTCGCCGAGCACCAGGAGGTCGCTCTGCAGGAGCTCGGGCGCGCTCGCGGGGGCACGAGTGGCGCTCACTACCTTCACGTCGAAGGCGGCGGCCTCCAGCGCTCCCTGGATGGGCCGGGCGCGGTTCGCGTCGGTCTCGATGACGACGGCACGGGCGTGCCCTTCGACGCGCACGAACGCGGCCTGCGAGTCATCCTCGGCGATGGCGTTCGACGCGGGATCGCGTGGAGTGACCCGCACCGCGTATTCGTGAAGGCCCGGAGCGTCGGCCTTCGCACGGAGGAACAGGACGTCTTCGCCCGCGTGGAGCTTCACGGCGCCATTTTGCTGCGGCTCGCCGTCGACCAGCACGAAGAGCTCGCCCTCGGTGTCCGTTGTGGAGCGCACCACGACGCGGAGGTCCATGGTCTCTCCGACGGTCGCGCGGGGCACCGCGTGCACGGACTCGACGCGTACGTTGGCCCGTGGTGCCTGCAAGAGGGGGAGCACGTCCACGGGGACTCCCGCGAGCGCCGCGGCGGCCGCGGCCGCCATCGTGTCGCCGCGCGTCGCGACACCGTCGCTCACGAGCACGATGCGCGCCGTGGAGCCCCCGGGCGTCTCGCCGAGTGCCCGGCGGATGGCGGCCGCCACGTCGGTGCCGTCGCGCTGGAGAGCTGCATGCTCGGGCGATCGCGGTTCGGTCGCCGTGCGCAGCGGCTCCTCGAGCACCGCATCCGAGGCGAACGCCACGACGCCGAGCTGATCCTTCCCCTTCATTCCCCGGGCCGCGCGGGCGAGGGCGCCGTCCACCAGTGCGGTCGCGTTCGGCACCAGGTCGATGCTGCGACTGCGGTCGACGGCGACCACCACGGCCAGGTGGTCACTGCCGAGCCGGAGCGCGGGCTCCGACGCGGCGAGCGCGGCCGAAAGCCCGGCCAGGCCGAGCAACGTCGTCGCGAGAGCGCGCACCTTCGCGCCGCGGAAGACGAGCGCATATGAGCCGCCGAGCGTCGCGACACCGACGAGGAGCCAGGCTGGTCGCTCGAACGACACGGGACTCGCCGTCACGTGCGGAGCGACGGCGAGCGCGTATCCCGCGATCGCCGCCTCCGCGAGCAGCAGCCCCGCGAGGCCAGGGTGGCGCTTCCTGGTACGCGCGGCGCGTGGCGCGTGCGTCTGCCGCGAGAGCCATGCTACCTCGGCGAGCATCGCCGCAAGGGCGAGCGCCGCGAAGAGGGGCGACGCGGAGTCGAGCGCCGGGGGCAGGGAGCGCGGGTCGCTCGCACCCGCTGCCCCGGGGTTCGCGTCGGGGGTGGCGCGCAGATCGCTCTCGCCCGCGTCGGCCATGTTCACCGCGACGGTCGTCGTCTGCTTGGCGCCAGACACGAGATCGTAGAACCCGGGGACCGAAGGCGCCTCCGCGAGGACCAGGCCGTTCGCGAGTCGTGCGGGCAATTCGCCACTCGGCCCTCTCACCGACGCGCGAGCGCCGTCGATGGGAGCCGCGACGCGGAGCGGTTCGCCCGTGTGTGCGCTGACGGCAAGGGTCCGCGCGCGATCCGAGCGCGCGAGCTCCGTGATGTTTCGCACGAAGAGGACGAAGGACGCACGAAGCGGCCACTGGCTCCTCCCCCAGTCGAACGAGACGAGCGTCCCGGTGCGACCGAACAGCCCCAGATCGGCGACCACCGTCGTGTCGCCTGCCCGGACGAGCGACGCAGCGCGTGGCACGTCGACCGCGCGCGCCTCGAGGAGCCCGATATCGTCGAGCGACACGAAGCGAAGACGCGCGTCGCGATCGGACCACGACGTCACGAGCGGCGCCTTGACGACGGCGCCCACGCGCGCGCCGAGGCAATCGCCCGCGGGCGGCGCCACCACGAGCACGTCGCCGCCTGTCGGGGAATCCACGCAGGCACCGACGACGACCAGCAGGGCGCCCTTCGGCACTGCGCCGTCGGGCAGGGGCAGGGGAGCCCTTGCGAGCTCGACGTCCGGATCGGCTGCGAGCGCGCGTACGATCCACGGCTCTTCCTGTGCTGCCGCCGCCACCACGACGGGCAGGCGCGCACCCGGCGGCACGACGGCGAAGGCGCGGTCGTCCAGGTCGAGCGAGTCGCCTGGTGTGAGCTCCGCGACGACGCCGCTGCCCGTGTCGGCGTCGCTCGCGTCGAAGGAAAGCGTCAACGTCGCGCGTTCGCGCGGTCCGAGCAGCACCTTGCGCGATGCGAGCGGCACGCCGCCGTCGCGGTGCGACAGCGTGACGAACCGCTCCGTCGCACGCTCCGCGAAGCTTCGTACGACGACGAGGGCCTCCACGCGATTCTGCGCCGGTTCCCGGGCGGACGGCCTGCGCAGCTCGAAGCGGGTCAGCGCGGCGTTGTCCGCCGGCGCGCCGACGCGAACGACCTCGAGTGGCAGCCGGCTGCGGGGCGGCACCGCGCCGTTCACGTCCGTGACGAGCACGACCCGGTGCGTCCCCGGCAGCCGCGCGAGCCGCTCCTCGGCGAGCACCAGCGCCGCAGGAAGGTCCCCCGGCTCGGCTCGCACCGACAGCGCGTCGACTATCCTGCCGAGTCGCTCGGGGTCGCGCTCGATACCCGACGCCGTGTGGGGCTCCTTCGCCGCCTCCACGACGAGCGTGCTGTGCGCACCCATGGCGTGAAACAGCGCCTTGGTCTTTTCCTTGGCTCGGCCGAGGCGGGTGCGCGCGCCGTCGGACGCCCCCATGGACGCGCTCGTGTCGATGACCACCGCGACGGCGTCGGCGGCCGACAGCGAACCATGCCGCGCTGGCTCCGCTGCCGCCACGGCGAGCGCGGCCACTGCAAGGGACTCGAGGAGCAGGGGGACCACCAGGGCGAGCCGGCGAAATCGCCTCGCAGCCTGGAGATCACGCTCCGCTTGCCGCCAGAGCCACACCGACGAAACGAGCCGGCGTGGTCGCTCGGCGCGCAGGACGTACAGCGCGACGAGCGGCCCGAGCAGGCCGAGGACGAGGAGCCCGACGGGATTGGTGAACGTCACGGCCGCCGGCACGCTAGCGCATTACAGCGTCTTTCCGGGACGTGCAGCACTCGAAAACGAGGGCTCGGATCGCGGGGGCGTCGTTTTCGAGCGCAAGCGGAGCGGGCCGGATCCGCTATAGTCGCGCGCGTGCGTCCAAAGCGCCGTCCCTCGACGAACAGACCCGGATCCGACCCCTCTCCCTTTGCTTCCCGGCGACGCAATCCGCTTCACGCGGCCGCCATCGTGGCGGCGGTATGTGCGCTGCTGCCCGCCCGTCCGGCGCGCGCGGACGGGACCGTGGACATCAAGGGTGTGGAAGCCCCCCCATCGAAGGTGCGGCCCGAATTCGGCTACTGGAGCGAGGGCGAGCCACGGTGGTTCCTCGCATCGAAGAGCGATCTAGGGACCTTTTACGGGAAGCCCTACCTCTCGGGGGGTTACGGTCTGCCGCACTGGATCTGGGCGGGCGCGGACGTGAACGCCATCTCGACGCTCGAGTTCGGCCAGGTCTACGGGGGCGTGCGAGCGTCGTCTCCGCTGCTCGATCTCGCCTTCGGTGTTCGCGACACCTTCTCGTACCAGAAGCCGTTCCTCGTCCCGCGCGCTTCGTTTCGCGACGAGGACGTGCTGAGCGGTCCCGGACCGAAGGCCCGATACTGGGCGTGGGAAGCCGAGGCAGTCGGGATCGTGCCGCTGCCGTACTCCGCCATCCTCGTCGACTACATCGCCGTGAGGACCCTCGACGTGCCGCGGGGCAATTTCGTCTACGACGAGTCGTATCGCGCGGTCGTCGGAAAGCCGTTCTTCCAGGTGCTGCGGGTCGCCGCCGTGGCGCGCTTCCTGCGGGAGAGCGCGCTCAAGGTCGGCGTCCTCACGGAACTGATGTTCTCCGACGGGCGCGGCAAGGACGTCTTCCGGATGGGCCCCGCTGCGGCGCTCCAGCTCACCGATCACCTGGAGGCGCTCGCGACGCTCAGCATCGCCGTGACGAGCCCGGATTCCCTCGGGCTCGCGCTAGGCGCCTACGGAATCGCGGGCGTGCGCTACCGCTGGGCGACGGGCGAGCCTGCGCCGAAGTTACCGTGGCAGGGCCCGTACATTCCCTGAGCCGTACGTCGCGTCGCGATCCTCGAAGATCGCGGCGAAGCGCCGCTCCACCGCGTCCACGCCCAGGCGCCCGATGGTGCGGTGATTGCTGCGTGCGATGCGCTCGCGCAGCGGCAGCGTGTCGTCTCGCGTCCAGTCGAGTGTCATCAGCACCTTGACATCGATGAACTGCGTCCCTTCGTTGAATCCTTCGCGTACGCGCTCGAGCGCCTCGTAACGAACGAGCTGTATCGTCGGGTCGGGCGTCCTTCGCAAGAACGGGATGGTGCGCTCCGGGTCCGAGAGATCGGCGCGCCCCCCGGGGTGGAACGCCGCCATGGCGAACGGCGCCGTACCGAGCTCGCGGCGCTCGGCGTCCCGCGTCACCAGACTCGACACGAACCGCTCGAACTCCTCGGAGCCGACGGAGAGCCTCGGAAAGAGGAGCAGGCCGATGTCCACGGAGTCGTCGTTCGCGAGCGCGGCGATGGCCGCGAGGACGGGCTCCGCATCCAGGGTGGCCGTGAGGAGCACGTGCTCGCGGACGCGGCCATCCTCCCTGGCCCGCTCCGCCCAGGGACAGAGCTTCAGAGCCTCGACGATCTCCGTCTGGTAGCGGCGGTAGAGGCGAATGGCTTCGCGACGGAGCGCGGCGTCGTCCATTTCGTGGCTGGCCAGGATACGCGAAACGCCGTCGCGGCGCACGCCCTCAGCCCGCCACCACCCTTCGCACGACCCCGAGGAGCGGCTAGGCCGTCGACGCCCTCACGTAGTGCGAGCCTGTCTTTCGCGCGAACCCCGAGAGCGCGTCGCACAGCGCCGAGAGCCGCTTTTCGTACGCGGCGATGCTCTCCGGGGAGACGTCGACGGCCTCGCCCGTCTCTGCGTCGACCAGCGCGACGTCCCCTTCGAGGGCGGGTTCGAGCTCCCCCGGTGCGAGCACATGCACGAGCGTGAGCGCGTGCCCCGCGTGGCGTGCGCGCGTGAGGGAGTCGAGCACCTCGCCCTCGTCGAAGAAGTCACTGAGGACGACGAGCTCCCCGGGCCGCTCCGCGATGGCGAGCACGCGCCGGATTGCGTCGGCGAGGAGAACCTTCCCGAACGGTTCGAGCGCAGATAGCTCGTCGAGTACGCTTCCGAGCGCGGGACGGCCGCGATGGGCGGGGAGCGCGCTCGAGGCTCCGCCCGACGCGGTCACCACCTGCACGCGATGCCCGGCGGCGAGCGCGAGGTACGCCATCGAAGCGGCCACTCGAGTTGTCATTTCTAGCTTCGTGGGCGAGCCGAACCCGAGCGACGCCGAGCCGTCGAGGAGGAGGCGCAGGATGCTATCCTCGTCGGCGCGGTGCTCCTTCGAGACCGGCTGCCCGGTGCGGGCGAACGCGAGCCAGTCGAGGCGCGCCACGTCGTCGCCCGCCGTGTAAGCCCGGTGCTCCTCGAACTCCATCCCCCGGCCCCGGCGCCGAGCGGTGCGCGACCCCGCACCACCCGAGCGCGTACGCGTCCGGAGCAGGCGCCCGAGCGCCTCGAGCTCGCGCACGAACTCCGGGGCAAGAAGCGGCGTCAACCGAGGCGCCCGTCCTCGAAGCTCGGGTTCTCGAGCTGCCACACGCCGACGTCGATCCACTGCCCGAATTTCTTGCCGACCTTCGGATAGTGGGCGACCTTCGCGAAGCCGAGCGACTCGTGGAGGTGAACGCTCGCGTCATTGGGAAGCGAGATGGCGCCGATGGCCTGCCGGTAGCCGAGCTCGAAGACGCGAGCGAGGATCGCGCGGTAGAGCGGCGGCCCGAGCCCCTGGCCGCAGTGCTCCGGCGCGAGATACACCGTGAGCTCGGTCGTGTAGCGATAGGCCACGCGATCGCGAAAGCGGGAGCCGTAAGCATACCCGACCAGCTCACCGTCGCGGCACGACGCCAGCCAGTCGTGCGTGGCAAGGACGCCCTCCATCCTCCGCGCCATCTCCTGGTCGGTGACGCGCTCTTCCTCGAACGTCACGATGGTGTGATCGACGTAGTGGTTGTAGATCGCGGCGATCGCGGGGGCGTCCGCGAGCGTCGCGCGCCGTAGGGTCTCCGTCACGCGGTCGATTCTAGCCGCTCCCCGCGGTCGCGACAGGGGCGGCGGCGCTCGCCGCATCGTCCTCGGTACGAAGCCGTGCCTCGAGCGCCAGGGAGGCCTCGCGCTCAGCGCGCCGGCTCTTCTCCAGGCGACGGTAGCCGGCGAGCCCGAGCCCCGCGCCGAGGAGCGCCCATCCTGCCATGGCGATCAGGTCGGCCTCGAGCGCCGGGTGGGACGACGTCATGCCACCGATGTTCTCGACGATGGCAAAGACGAACAGTGGGGACAGGGAGGCGATCCAGTACACGTTGTCGATGAGCGACGTGGTCACTCCGGCGATCGCGAGGATGAACAGCGGCCCCGCCACGGCGCCGAAGAGGGCCAGCGCGAGCTGCGCCCGCGGCGGGAGACGCCCGCCCGGAAACGAGCGTGCAAAGATCGAAAAACCCGCGAGAAAACCGAAGAAGCAGGTGGTGTAGGCACCGAACAGCGCGTTGGCGATGCGGTGGTTTCCCGCGACGGTCGAGCCGGCACCGGCGAACATCCCCACCAGGGTGAGCGCGAGCTGACTCGCTGTCGTGACGACGACCAGGAGGAGCGCGGTCCGAGCGAGGCCAGGACCGAAGAACCGGCGCAACGCCCCTGCCCGGGTGCGCTCCCACGACGAGAGCACCCGGCGCGAAGGGGCCGGCGGATCGGAGCAGAGCACGAGCAGCGCGAACGTCGACAGGAGCGCCCCGGCGCCCTGCGCGAGCATCGCCGCGAGCCAGGCCTCGCCGTGCGCGAGCAGCGGGGGAAGGCTGCCGATCACCGTCACAAGGGCGGCGGCCGTGCAGAACCACCATTTCAGCCCGGTCGAGCGATCGTCGTTCGCGTCGGAGAGGTTCGCGATCGTCACCTCGCGAAAGAAGCCCGCGAGGATGAACGCGACGCCGAACGGAATCGCCAGCAGGTAGACCAGATAGGCGTCGTTGACGTCGGCGCGCGCGTAAGCAGTGGGCAGCCACACCGGCATGCCCTGGGGGATGGACGACCAGAGTTCGTGCGCGAGGAACGAGCCGCCCGTGCCGAACCCGAAGTAGGTGATCATCGAGACGGACACCGCGAGCGGCAGCGTCACGAGCAGCGCCATCGCGGGCGTCGCCGCGCCCGAGCTCACCGCGAGGCCGAAGCCCACGGCGATGATGGCGAACACCCCGAGCAGCGCGAAGCCGACCAGGACCTCCGTCGCCGTGACGCCGCCGAAGAGGAACGGCAGCGCGCCCACCGGGGCGAGCGCGGCGAGATAGAGACCCACGTAGGACAGGGCAGCGAGCAGCTTGCCGTGGGCAATGACCCGTGGCGATAGCCCGGTGAGGACGAGGGGCTCCCAGGTCTGCCCGGCGCGCTCGCCGACGATGGTCAGCGCGGCGACCCCCGGCCCGATCCACGCGACGATGGCGAACGCGAGTGAGAAGAACGCCTGATAGAGGATGGTGCCCACCTCGGCGGGAGGCGCGGACGTGCTGGCGGCGCCCCCGATGGCACACACGAGGAGCCCGGCGATCACCGTGACGGTGGACAGGATGACCGGCGTGCGCGTGAGCCGCGCCGCCTGACGCATCTCGCGGACGAGTACCGGGTTGTCGATGCTCGGGGTCACGACGT
>CAYUAW010000001.1:44843-59243 GCA_964442485.1 uncultured Polyangiaceae bacterium | reverse complement strand
GCCTGACGCATCTCGCGGACGAGTACCGGGTTGTCGATGCTCGGGGTCACGACGTTCGGCCTTTCGTGACTTCCATGAACAGCCGCTCGAGCTCCACGCGCTCGGGCTCGACCGCGACGACCTCTGCTCCGGCGAGCACGAGCGTGCGGACGAGCCCCGCGACGAGGCGCTCGTCGCCGCCGTGCTCCACCGCGAGCCAGCCGCCGGCGTTCGCCTCCACGGCGTGCACGCCGGCCGAGGCGCGGAGGAGCGCGAGATGATCCGCGGCTTCGCCGAGCACGCGCAGGCGCACGCGACGCCGCAGCACGGGCATCACGGGTGTGCTCGTCGCGCTCCCGACGAGCGCCGGCGAGCCATCCGCGTCGTGCTGCAACGCGGCCGAGAGGCGCCCCGCGCCGATCGTCGCGAGGGGTCCGGAGATGAGGAGCCGCCCGTGCTCGAGGATGCCCACCGAGGTGCAGATGTCCTCTAGCTCCGAGAGGATGTGGCTCGAGAGGAAGATCGTCTTGCCGAGCGTCGACAGCTCGATGAGAAGGTCGCGCATCTCGATGCGGGCGCGAGGGTCGAGATCGCTGGCGGGCTCGTCCAGCACGAGGACCTTCGGTTCGTGGAGCAGCACGCGCGCGAGCCCGAGCCGCTGGCGCATGCCCTTGCTCAGAGTAGCGACCAGCTGATCCTCGAGCGCGCCCAGGTTCGTCAGCTCGACGGCAGCGTCGATCGGCCCGCGCCCGCCCACGCCGGCTGCGACGGCGAAGAACTCGAGGTACTCGCGCACCGTGATGCGCTCGTAAACGCCCGCGTGGTCCGGCATGTATCCGAGCGCACGCCGGACGCCGACCGGGTCCTCGATGGCGTCGATGCCGTCGATCTCGACCTTGCCGGACGACGGCTCGAGCAAGGTCGCCATGATCCGGATGGTCGTCGTCTTGCCCGCGCCGTTGGGGCCGATGAAGCCGAAGATCTCACCGGCAGGGACGTCGAGGGACAGATCGTCGACTGCGACGCTCGCGCCGAACCGGTGCGTGACGTGCCGGAGCCGGATCGCGAGGTGCGCCGCGCCGCCGGTCATCGCCGCCCACCGACGACGCGCACGAGCACGCGATCGTAATCGACGGCGAGGCCTGAATCGTCCATGACGCCGTCGCCGCCCTCGAGCTCGCCGATCAGCACGGGGCGATCGTCAGGCCAGTAGTCGGTCGCCTCGCGACCCGCGAACTCGACGGCCGACCACGTCTCGGAGGAGCCCTTGACGTCGGCGTCAGTCAGCGCCGCGAATCGGTACGAGTCGAGGCGATGCGGTGTGGGCAGGGCCGGGGCGAGCGGCGCCGGGACGACGCTCGGCGGGATGGGCAGCGGCTTGCCGGCGTCGAGCCGCACCCGTTGCCCGCGACGGAGGCGCGAGAAATAGCGAAGGTCGCCGCCCGGCGCGTGCGCGACGACGGCGATGAGATCGCGCGGGAGCGTGTTCTCGACGGAGAGCTCCGTGCCGGCCCCGACGAACTGCACCGACCCACGCAGATCCGTCATCCCGTCCTCGCGTACGAGCACCGTCTCCCACGGGCGGCCGTGGAGATCCACGAGCTCGGCCGTGTCGCGCCCGAGGACGAGCGAGCGCGCCACGCCCGACGCGCCACCGGCGACGTCGAGCAAGCTCGAGGGATCGAGCGCGGCGACCTCCAGCGAATCCGCGGACGACGCGAAGAGAGCACGGAAGCGCACGGCGGCGGCGCGCGGCTCGTGCTCCCCGCACTCGACGAGCGAGAGGCGGCGCGCGCGCGAACGACCGCCCTTCGCGACAGCCCCGACGACGACGATCAGCGCGGCCGCGCCGAACGACCAGATCGGCAGCTCGACGAACGCGCGGAGCGGCCTGCCGCGGCGCGCGGCCCTTCGAAAGCTGAGCGGCCCCGCGAGGAGCGCATAGACGACCAGTACCACCGCGGAGAACCAGATCGACCAGCGGCTGCCCTCGTTCGGGTCCAGGAGCTTCCGCGTGGAATCGGTGCGCGCCTCGTCGAACGTCGCGTCGGCGGCGAGCGCCACGATTGCGCGCCGGTCCCACCCCTCGCGCACGAGATCCACCACGGACCTGCGAACCCAGGGGTCGTCGACGAACGCCGTCGACGTCGGGTCGAACGCGAGCGCGTGCACCTCGCCGAGGCCCGCCTCGCGGCTTCCGCCCCACCGCGTCGGAGCGAGGTTTCCACCGGTGACGCGCGAAAGCTTCGCGACGACGGCCTCGGAGGGCGCGGCGCGGTGCATGCTGTAGGTCGCCGGCAGCGCGGGGTTCGACTCGGGGTCCGCCACCTCGAAGTCGATCTGTTGACCGAGCTCCACCGCGGGCTCGAGCGACGCGCGGCCGCCGAAGAGCGCGATCAGGCGCGGGTGCGCGAGCGTCGCGGCGTCCCCGATGGTCACGGCGAGCGAGCCACCCGAGTACACCCAGTCGATGAGCGCGGCGGCCTTCTTCTCCGGGAGCGCGACCAGCACGTCGCTCGAGACGAGCACCACGGTGGCGCTCCCGTAGCCGAGGCCACGGTCCGGTAGCGCGAGCTCACCGGAGTGTGCGTCGACCTGAGGGTGCGTCACGGTGAGGTCGAGCCCCGCCGTCGGCGCCCATGCGCGCGCGAAGCGGTGCACTGCGACGCGTTCGCCGCGGAGCGCGGTCTCGAGGCGCGCCGTGCGCCCCAGATCGAGCAGCAGGGGCGCCTCGCTGCGCAGCGACGGCACGGGAGCTCGCGACGAGACGACGCCGCTCGCGTCGCGGGCGACGGCCTCGAGCCCCTTGCCGAATCCGTCGTGTGAGTAGAGCTCCAGCGTGACCTGCTCGCCGGGCGCCACGGCGAACGGCGCTCGCGTCGAGGCGCCGGAGCCGTCAGTCAGCTCGACGGTGCCGCGCTCGTTCGCCATGCCCAGCGCGCGGAGCCGTACCGCGAACGGCTGCCAGCCGCGCTCCGCCGGCGCGTCGGCGCCGAGCAGCGGCGCGACATTGAGCTCGAGCGTGCTCGCCCCCGCGGCACTCGTCGCGAGAGCAGCCGCGAGCGCGAGCCTCGCGAAGAGCGCACGCGCGCGGCGCCCGGTCACCGGTCGTGCACCGCTTCTTCCACGGCCTTCGGCCGTGACGGAACGGCCGCGAGCACGCTCTCCACGATGGCGTCGGCGCCGATTCCGGCGGCCTCCCCCTCGAAGCTACGGATGATGCGGTGACGCAGCGAGGGGAGCGCGACCCTGGTGATGTCGGCGAGCGCGACGTGGCTTCGCCCCTCGAACAGCGCCACGGCCTTCGCCGTGAGCGTCACGGCCTGAGCGCCGCGAACGCTCGCGCCGTAGCGCACTGCGCGCTTCACCTCCGGCGGCGCGGATGGGTGCGCGGGATCGGTGGCGGCCACGAGACGCGCGACGTAACGGAGCACTGGCTCCGCCACCACGACGCCGCGGCACAGAGCCCGCAGCGCGAGCACGTCTTCGGCGCGTAGCACCGGCGTGGGCGCGCTGCCCTCGACGGAGGTGGTGCGCTCGAGGATACGCACGAGCTCGTCCTCCGCGGGAGAGCCGACCACGACCTTCACGAGGAAGCGATCGAGCTGCGCCTCCGGCAGGGGATAGGTACCCTCCATCTCGATGGGGTTCTCCGTCGCGAGCACCATGAACGGCTCGTCGAGCGCCTGCCGGCTCCCCGCGATCGTCACCGCGTGCTCCTGCATCGCCTCGAGCAGCGCGCTCTGTGTCTTCGGCGGCGCGCGGTTGATCTCGTCGGCGAGCACCAGCTGGCCGAAGATCGGCCCGCGGTGGAGCTCGAAGCGCCCGCTCGAACGCCCCGCCGCGTCCAGCACGAGCACGCTCGCGCCGAGAACGTCGCTCGGCATGAGATCCGGCGTGAACTGGATGCGCGAGAAACGCAGATCGAGGCACGCGGCGAGTGTCCGCACGATGAGCGTCTTGCCGAGCCCCGGCGCGCCCTCGAGCAGCACATGGCCACCCGCGACGAGCGCCCAGAGCACCTGGTCGAGCACGGCGTCCTGTCCGACGATCACGCGGCCCATCGCTTCACGGAGTCGCTGTTTCGCTGCTACCGCACCGCTGTGCTCCGTTTCGAGCGCTGCCACGTCGATGGAATGTAGTACGGCGGCCCGCTTCACGGGGCGAAGTAACGCCCGACCTGTTCGCGGTACTCCCTGGGCACGTTCGACCGCTCGACCGCGCCGACTTCCCTCGATCTGGCGGCCTCCAGCGCCGCGGCGCGCGTCTCGGGCTCGACGGCGACCGGCGCGGCCGGTGACACCCCGGGCACGGCGCCGAGGGGGATGCCGCCTAGGGGCGCACCCGCCGCCCGTGACGTGAACGACGAGGCGGCGACGGCGGGAGTGCTGCCCGCGTGCGGGCCCTCGCCACCTCCGCGGCTCGCCTGCGAGCCGGAGGAACCATTGCCGTCGTCACCCGCGCCGCTCGTGCTGGCCTTGCCGCTCGCGCTCCCGTCACCCTGCCCTCCGGCCACGCGCCGCGCCGCCGCATCGACGGAGAGCTCCGCGGCGGCGAGCGCGCGCTCGCTGGCGCTCGAGCCGGACTCCGCTCCGTTGGCGAGCGCCTTCAGCGCCTTCTGCAGCGCATCGCGTGCTTCCTTCGACTTCAGCGCCTTCGCGAGCTCTTCCAGGTTCGCCGTCGATGTCGCGTTCTCGGCCTTCATCGCCGACGCCGCTTCAGCGAGCTTCCTTGCGAGGCGCTCGCGTTCTTCGGGGCTGAGCCCCGCGAGCGCGCCCGCGAGCGCCTCGGCGAGCGCCTCCGCGGACTGCCCCGGCGAGCGTCCCAGCCGCGCGAGCTGCCGCTGGACGTCCTTCGGTACCGAATCGCCAAGCAGGCGCGAGAGCTCTCTCAGTGCCTCGGAATCCTCGGCGCGCCTCTTCAGGAGGCGCTGCTGTTCGGCAAGAGCGCCTGCGAGCTCCGCATCGCCCTGCGCGATGGCCGCCTCGCGTGCTTCGTCGAGCGCGGCGAGCGCCGTCTTCCGCGCCGCGGCCTCGAGCGAGCGCGCGAGACGATCCATCTCCGCGTCGAACGCGACGAGGTCGCCCCGGGCGAGCGCGTCGGCCGCGCTCGCCGTCTCGGAATGGCGCCCGAGCGCGCGCGACGCCGCCCGGCGTCCCGCGGCCGTCATTCGCGCGTCGGCCCGCTCCGCGTGCACGGAGTCCCGGAGCTTGCCGAGCGCGTTGAGGGCCTCCCGCTGATCGACGCCCTTCGCGGTCTTCTCGGCGAGCGCGTGTGCCTTCTCGGCGAGCGCTTCACGTCGCGCGCGCTCGGCGTCGGTGCGCGCCACGAGCTTCGCAAGCTCCTCCACTTTACGGAGCTCGTCGAGCTTCATTGTGACGCGGGCCGGCGGGGGAGAGGGGGCGACACGAGCCGTATGCGCCGGGACGATGCGCGGCGAGAGCGCCACGACCGTCAGCGCAACGACGATGAGCGCATGGCGGCGCGCGAGGATCCGCGGAGTGGCCACCCTGCGCGGAGCGCCGGCGAGCGCGCGCGTCGCCGACTCCGTGACGCGCTCCAGGACGTCGTCGCTGCCGGCGCCGCCGAGCGCGGACGTGATGACCTCGTCGCTTGACAGCCGCGCGTCCAGAAAGAGCGCGACGTCCGCGTCGGACCAGCGTCGTCTGATGGCGACGACGGCGCCGAACGCCGCGCCGAGAACCGGCGCGGCCAGCGCCCCCCACACCGGCTTGCCGAGCGCTGCGAGCGTTACGGCAAGGAGCACCGCGACGGCGCCGCCCGCCATGGCTCCGTCGAGCGCTCGCCGCATGCCGAGCGCGCCGCGAACGCGCCGGGCGCTCGCGGCGAACGCAGACTTGAAGCGCGGAGTCACGCCTCCAGTCTACGACCGGGGCGCGCGTCGTCTATGGTCCGAACGCCGCCTTGTATGCCGCACCGGCGTTCGGATACTGGCCGCTGGAGAGCTGCCCGGTGAAGGAGGCGTTCGAGTTCCAGTACGTCTGATAGACGACGTCGTGCGAGGTGAACCACGCCTTGGCTTGCTGGATGTAGGGGCCCGCCTTGTCACTCATGATGCCCCACTCCGAGTACGCGGTCGGCTTGTGATGCGCCGCCGCGAAATCCTGGTGCCACTTCAGGCCGTACGTCTGCGTCACCTTGGAGTTCCACGCCGCGTTCGGGTCGGCGCTGTCGTATTGAAGGTTCCAGTAGAAATCCATGCCGATGATGTCGACCGAGGCGTCGCCTGGATACGCGTCCTCGGGGTTCATCGCGGTGCCTCCCAGGTTCACGTTCCACTCGAACCTGAAGCGGCTGGACACCGCACGGAACGCCGCAACGAAGTGCTGGAACGCGCCCGCGAACGACTTGGCCTTGCCGCCCTGCGCCGTCCACGGAAACCAGTCTCCATTGAATTCCCAGCCCGTGCGGATGTAGAGCACGCTCTCCTGCGGGCGGTACTTGGCGAGCGTCTGCGCCGCCTTCGTGTAGTGGTCGTCGTACATTCCCGCTGCGGCGTCGGCGAGGTTCGCGCCGGTCGGGATCAGCGGCACCGACCAGAGCACGCGCCGGTCGAGCGCGCCCCAGAGGCTCGCAGCCCAGCCGACGGAGCCGTCGAAGTCCATCCACGACGCGTTTCCCGTGTAGCCCAGGATGCCGCCGGTCTGCTTGCCGAACCAGCCTTCGAACTGGGTCACGGCGTCGGTGGAATTGCCGCAGTACACACCTTGAATCTGATGATCGAGCCCGCTCGAACCCGCGGCGCCACCCGTGCCCGTCGCGCCGCCCGCGCCGCTCTTGCCGCCAGAGCCCGTGGTCCCGGCGTTGGCGACACTGCCGCCGCTCGCGACGTTGCCGCCGTTGCTCGTGCTGCCGCCGTTTGCCGCGCCGCCGCCCGCGCTGCCGACGCTGCCTCCGCTTGCAGCGCCTCCGCCCACGCTGCCGATATCACCGCCGCTCCCCGGAGAGCTGCCCCCGCTGCCGCCGTAGCCGACGACTCCGGCGCCACCCGTGCCGGCGTGCTGTCCGGCCGGGCCTTGCGTCGTGCCGCCATTGCCGCCGAGCGTCGAACCGCCGTTCGCCGCGCTCGCACCAGCGGCGCCGCCGTCACCGCCGCTGGAGGAATCGCCGGGCAGGCCGCTCGTGTTCACGCTGCCGCACCCGGTGGCGAGGGCCGCTCCGAGTAGCGCAGCGACGAGCCAGTGAGACGTCGAGGCGGGACGCACGATGGGCAGCGCTGAGGGCATTCCTTATAGGCGCAGCTTACCGGACCCGGAGCTCAGAAAAATCAGGCGTACAAGAGTGTGCGATAGTTCCCGCTGTAGCGTAACCTCGCAGCCGAGAGCCGCCCATGACGACGAGCAAGATCACCGTTCCTGCCATTCGTGAGCGCAAGCAGCGCGGTCCGAAGCTCGCGGTGATCACCGCGTACGACGCGACGATGGCGCGGCTCCTCGACGACGGCGGCGCCGACATTCTCCTCGTCGGCGACTCGCTCGGTATGGTCGTCCAAGGCCAGCCGAGCACGCTCGCCGTCACGGTCGACGAGATGGCGTATCACGCGCGCAACGTCGCGCGCGGCACCGCGCGCGCGCACATCGTCGTCGACATGCCCTTCATGAGCTTCCAGGTCTCGAGCGAGAAAGCGCTGGAGGCGGCCGGCAAGCTCGTGAAGGAAGGAAACGCCGAGTCCGTCAAGCTCGAGGGCGGCGTCGACATCGCGGATACGGTCCGTCGCATCGTGCACGCCGGCATCCCCGTCATGGGTCACGTCGGTCTCACGCCGCAGTCCATCCACGCCTTCGGTGGTTTCCGTGTGCAGGGCAAGAGCGAAGACGCAGCCGCACGCGTGCTGCAGGATGCAAAGGCCCTCGAGCAAGCAGGTGCGTACGCCGTGGTGCTCGAGGCCATGCCCGCGGACCTCGCGCGCCGCATCACGGAGACCGTCGAGATTCCGACCATCGGCATTGGCGCGGGTCCGCACTGTGATGGGCAGGTGCTCGTCTGCTACGACTTCCTTGGCATGTACCGCGACATCCAGCCGAAGTTCGTCAAGCGCTTCGCCGAGCTCGGGGACGCCATCGTGAACGCGACGCGCGCGTACGTGACCGAGGTGCAGGCCGGCACCTTCCCGGAGGCGCGCCACAGCTTCGGCATGGCGCAGCCGAAGGCCCTGGGTGAGCCGTCGGGCATGACCGCGGTCGTGAGCGGGACGGTGCCGCAGTACGGTCCCGCGGACGAGAAGTAGAGTTCGGAGCCGTGGAGAAGTCGAGGCTCACCGCGTGGCCTTCGAGCCCTCCTGAGCGAGCGCCTCCTGCACGGCGCGCAGGCTGTCGTCGCACGCGGCCGTCAGCGCGGGCTTGGTGCGCAGCGAGAGATCGAGTGAGCGCACGTTGCTGTTGCGGCGCGACAGCTTCACGATCTGCGCCGAGACGTCCTTGAAGCGATCGAGCGCGGCGAGCGCCGCCGCCGTGGCAGGCGCGGCCTTCGGAGCGAGCTCCGTCAGGGATTTCAGGGCATCCCTTGCTGCCTGGTCGAGACGGGCCATCTCCTGCTCCATGCGCGTCATCGCTGCGTCGTCCGGCTCCGCGATGTGAGGAGCCTGCAGCACCTGGATGTCGCGCACGGCGAGCGTCGCCTGGGACGAAAGGTTCTCCGCGCCGCATCGATCCTTCGCCGCAACCGTCGAGACGATGTTCCCGAGAGAGTCGCGGAAGCCGTCCGCTGCCTGACGTGCTGGGCCGAACGAGAGCTGCTGCGCCTTGAGGTTGGTGTTCTCCACGGCGAGCGTCAGGACCTCCCCGTCGACCTTCCGGTAGTCGCCGAAGTGCTTTCTGAAGTCGTCCAGGAATCCACTCTCCTTCGTGAACCCGAGGCCCTGGAGCAGAGGTGAGAGCGCTGCGACGTCGCTCTCGACGAGCTGCACTGCCTTCTCCGCGTCGCTCGCGAAGGCGATGGAGGCCTGGTCCGTATCCGCCATCACCGCCCGGTTCGACGCGTCGGCGGCCTTGGCGAACTGAACGCGAAGATCTGCGGCGAGCTGCCGCGAATCGTCGAGCCGCGTCAGCAGGGCGCCGGCGTCCCCGTGGCAGCCGGTTGCAAGCGCGAGAAGCGCTAGCACGCAACCCACGACATGAAGCTTTCGTGACGGCAGAAAGAGTTCCAAGCTCGTACTCACGGGCGGACGGTACCACCACTTGGTGTCCGCATTCGACGGCATGCTCGTGTTTCCGCGGCGCGGCGCCGCACGCCGGGCGACGAAAACCGCAGGCCGGTCCCGAAGTGGGCCGCACCCCCCTTTCCACCACCGGTGCGCTCTGTTACCGCATCTTCCGCGAATCTCGCGGCGCACCGCCGCCCGTTCGCCCCACCCATTGCCATGTCCTCACCCGATAGAGAAAAGCTGAAAGCGTCCGCCGACGAGCTCGAGCGCCGGTACGCTGCGTTTCGCGAGAAGCGCCTCGCGCTCGACATGACCCGCGGCAAGCCGTGCGCGGAGCAGCTCGACCTCGCGAACGGTCTCCTGACGATCCTCGGCCCGAAGGACTTTCTCGCGGCCGACGGCACCGACTGCCGCAACTACGGTGGCCTCGACGGCTTGCCGGAGTCGAAGGCGCTCTTCGCCGCGTTCATGGAGGTCGCGCCGAAGGAAATCCTGCTCGGCGACAACTCGAGCCTCTCCTTGATGCACGACACGGTGGCTCGAGCGCTCTCGCACGGCGTTCCCGGCGGCGACGGGCCCTGGGGGCGCGCCCCGGTGAAGTTTCTCTGCCCCGTGCCGGGGTACGATCGTCATTTCGCGATCTGCGAGCACTTCGGAATCGAGATGGTGAACGTCGAGCTGCTCGACGACGGCCCCGACATGGATCGCGTGGAGGCGCTGGTCGCGACCGACCGCAGCGTGAAGGGCATCTGGATCGTGCCGAAGTACGCGAATCCGACGGGCGCGATCTGCTCGCCGCGGGTCGTCGAGCGGCTCGCCACCATGAAGCCCGCGGCACCGGATTTCCGCATCATGTGGGACAACGCCTACGCGCATCACCACCTCACCGATTCGCCGCCAGCTCTCGCGAATCTGCTCGAGGCGTGCAAGGCCGCCGGCCATCCGGAGCGGGTTCTGCTCTTCGGGTCGACGTCGAAGGTGAGCTTCGCGGGTGCGGGCATCGCCGTGATGGCGGGCAGCGAGAAGAACATCGCCTGGATGAAGGTCCACCGGTCCCGCTCGACGATCGGTCCGGACAAGCTGAACGAGCTCCGTCACGTGCGCTTCTTTCGCGGCATGGAGGGCGTGCGCGCCCACATGAAGCGGCACGCCGAGATCCTGAAGCCGAAGTTCGAGCTGGTCGGCAAGGTGCTCGGCCGTGAACTCGCGGGGACGGGTCTCGCGACCTTCACCACGCCCCTGGGCGGCTATTTCGTGAGCCTCGACACCCTGGACGGCTGCGCCCGGGCCGTCGTGAAGATGGCGGCCGACGTCGGCGTCAAGCTCACGGAAGCGGGCGCGACGTTTCCGTATGGGAAGGATCCGCGTGATCGGAACATCCGCATCGCCCCGTCCCTGCCGAAGCTTGCCGAGATCGAGGTGGCGATGGAAGTCGTCGGCGTCTGCATCAAGCGCGCATCCCTGCAGAAGCTCGCGGGGTGAAGCCATTGACCTCCCCGAAACTCGTGCACACCGTCGCCGATCTGCGTGGCGCCATTGCGGAGCGCGCGAGGTTCGGCGAGACCCTCGGCTTCGTGCCGACCATGGGCGCGCTGCATGAGGGCCACCGGGTGCTGATGCGCGAAGCGGCGCGGCGCGCCTCGTTCACTCTGGTCTCCATCTTCGTGAACCCGACACAGTTCGGCCCGAAGGAGGATCTCTCGCGCTACCCGCGTGACCTCCCGGGCGACGTCGAGAAATGCGCCGCGGAGGGGGTCGACATCGTCTTCGCACCCACCGCCCTCGAGATGTACCCCGAGGGCGAGCGCACGCGGGTGCACGTCGGTGGCCTCACGGAGCATCTCTGCGGCGCCTCGCGTCCGGGGCACTTCGACGGCGTCGCGACCGTCGTGGCCAAGCTGTTTTCGGCTTCCGGGCCGTGCGTGGCGGTCTTCGGGCGGAAGGACTATCAGCAGCTCCAGGTCATCAGGCGCTTCACGCGGGATCTGCTCATCCCGGTGGAGATCGTCGGCGTGCCGACGGTCCGTGAAGCGGATGGTCTCGCTCTGTCATCGCGCAACGCGTTCCTGTCTGCGGAGGAGCGCCAGCGCGCCCTGTCGATTCCGCGCGGTCTCGGGGCGGCCGTCCGGGCCTTCGCCGCGGGGGAGCGTGGCGCCGCGGCCCTGAAGGCGCCCGCGGTGGAAGCGCTCCAGGCGGCAGGCCTCCGCATCGACTACGTCGAGCTCGCGGGTCCGGAGGATCTCGTACCCGTGAAGGAGACGGCGGGCGACCGCGCGCTTCTCGCGATCGCGGCGTTCGCCGGCGCGACGCGGCTCATCGACAACGTCGTGCTCGGCGAAGAGACGGGGCCGTGACGCCGGCCCGCTTCATCGTCATCGAAGGCATCGACGGCTCCGGTACGACGACGCAGTCGGCGCGGCTCGTCGCGGAGCTCACCCGCCGCGGTGTCGACGCCGTGTCCACCTGCGAGCCCACGCCGGGCCCGGTGGGCCGGCTCATCCGCGGCGCACTGAAGCGCGAGCTCACGACGGACGGGGGCTCTCCTCGGTCTCTGCCGTGGACGTCGATGGCGCTCCTCTTCGCCGCCGATCGGCTCGACCACGTCGACTCGACGATCGCTCCGGCGCTCGCCGCGGGTGCCACCGTCGTTTGCGATCGCTACGTGCTCTCGAGCCTCGCCTATCAGTCGTCCACCTCGCCGGAGGGCCAGGGGGCGCTCCCCTGGATCCGCGCGATCAACGCGCGCGCGCTGCGACCTGATCTCACGGTCGTCCTCGACGTCCCGGAGAGCGTGGCGCGCGAGCGGCGGGAGAGCCGCGGGGGCACGCCCGAGCTGTTCGAGGTGCAGGAGCTCCAGAGGCGGCTCGCCGACCTTTATGCGCGCGCCGAGGAGCTGCTCCCCGGCGAGCCCGTCGTCCACGTCGGTGACGGTCCGCCCGACGACGTCGCGGAGCGGATTCTCGAAGTGGTTCTCGCGCTGTAGCAGACGGGGTCGGTGACGGTCCGGCTGCTCGCCGTCCGAGGCGGGGCCCGGAACTTGCCCGACCCCCGCGCCTCTCGCATAGTCGAGGGCGTGCGAACCGCGTTGCTGTTATGCGCCGTATTTGCCGCCGGCTGCGGCGGCGGTCTCATGGACGAGCCCGTGGAGAACGCCGCGAGCGCGCCCGAGGTTCCCGACCCCACGACGGGGCGAACCGTGCCGCCACCCGGAGCCCTTTTCCGAAAGGACGTCGCCGCGACCGTCGACGAGGGCCTCGGCTATTTCCTGCAGCGCGTGTCCGTCGACGCGGAGGTACAGGACGGCAAGTTCCACGGCTTCCGCATCGTGGAGCTTCGCCCGATGGAGTACTGGCAGGGCGTCGATCTCCGGCCTGGCGACGTCGTGACGCTCGTGAACGGCATGTCCATCGAGCGCGACATCGATGCGTATCAAGCCTTCCAGTCGCTCCGGACGGCTCCCTCGCTCCGCGTCACGTTCCTCAGGGGTGGCGCGCCGCACGAGCTCGTCTATTCGATCATCGATCCGACCACGAAGGCCGCGCCGGCGAAGACGAAGGCTCCACCCGCGCCCGCCGAGGCGCCCAAGCCGCCGGCACCGAAGCGCAGCGGGTAGCGTGGCCACTGCACACTAGCCTCCGGAGGCGACTTCCCCTTGCTCACGGGGGCGCCGGCCTTACGATGGCCTGGACATGTTCGGTAGTAACAAGAAGCTCCGCCTCCCGTCCCCGGAAGAAGCGCTGCCCGGTCGAGCTGACCCGATGGAGGTTCCGGTTCGCCATTTCGTGAAGGGCACGCGCCTGGTGCCGCCCTTCGACGGGATGCGCCTCGCTCAGTTCGGCATGGGCTGCTTCTGGGGTGCAGAGCGCAAGTTCTGGCAATCCCGCGGCGTCTACTCGACTGCCGTCGGCTACGCGGGCGGCTTCACCCCCAACCCCACGTACCAGGAAGTCTGCAGCGGCCGCACCGGGCATACGGAGGTCGTCCTCGTCGTCTTCGATCCGAAGGAGACGAGCTACGAGGCGCTCCTCCGCGTGTTCTGGGAAAATCACAATCCTACGCAGGGCATGCAACAGGGCAACGACGTCGGCACGCAGTACCGTTCCGCCATCTACACGTACGATGATGCCCAGCGCCGCGCCGCGGAAGCGTCGCGTGACGCCTACCAGGCCGAGCTCGAGCGCGCCGGCTTCGGCAAGATCACGACTGAGATCGCCCCGGCGGGCGAGTTCTACTACGCCGAGGAATATCACCAGCAGTACCTCGCGAAGAATCCCAACGGCTACTGCGGCATCGGCGGCACCGGCGTCGGGTGTCCTGCCGGTATCGCGACGGAAGCCAGCAGCGGCTGACCGCGCCCGTGGAGCAGAGGTCCTCCGGCTCGGTTCGGTTTCGCTGTAGGCTCCGGCGGCGATGATCACCGCACAGGACGCCACCTCGACGCTGCTCGTCTCCTGCCGCGACAAGCGCGGGATCGTCGCGGCCCTCGCGCAGCTGCTCTACGGGCACGGCGCCAACATCCTCGACGCCGATCAGCACACCGACGTCGACGCGGGGCAGTTCTTCCAGCGAATCCGGTTCGACACGAGGGAGCTCCACACCGATCGCGTGACCCTGTCGCGCGGCATCGCGGAGGTGGCGGAGCGTTTCGGTATGACCTACCGCCTCTCGGACGACAGCCAGGTCCGGCGCGTCGCCCTCTTCGTCTCGAAGTACGACCATTGCCTCTACGACCTGCTGCTCCGGCATCGGTCGGGCGAGCTCCGCTGCGAGATCGCCGCGATCGTCAGCAACCACCCCGACCTCCAACCGGTGGCCCGTCAGTTCGGCATCGCCTATCACGTCTTCCCCATCACGCCCGAGACGCGCCGCGCACAAGAAGAAGCCGAGCTCGAGCTCGTCAGGTCGCTCCGGATCGACCTCATCGTCCTCGCTCGCTACATGCAGATCCTGAGCGCCGAGCTCGTCGCCGAGCTCCCGGACCGCGTCATCAACATCCACCACTCCTTTCTTCCGGCGTTCGTCGGAAAGAAGCCGTACCACCAAGCCCACGAGCGCGGCGTGAAGCTCGTGGGGGCCACCGCGCACTACGTGACGGCCGCGCTCGATGAGGGGCCCATCATCCACCAGGACGTGGTGCACACCAGCCACCGCGACTCGGTCGACGATCTCGTCCGCAAGGGGCGTGATCTGGAGCGCACCGTGCTCTCCACCGCGGTCCGCGCGCACCTGGAGGACCGGATCCTCGTGTACGGCAACCG
>CAYUAW010000001.1:29535-44743 GCA_964442485.1 uncultured Polyangiaceae bacterium | reverse complement strand
AGCCAGCTCTTCCGGTGCTCGACGCGGCCGTGCACGACGTTGTCGAAGTGCTGCTTCACGCGCTGGGTGATGAGGCCGGGCTTGCCGTTGCCGAGCTTGCGGCGATCCACGGAACCGACGGGGGTGACCTCGGCGCCGGTGCCGCAGAGGAAGATCTCCTCCGCGACGTAGAGCTCGGTGCGGCCGATGACGCGCTCCTTCACCGAGAGCCCGAGGTCCTCGGTCGCCATGGTGATGAGGCTGCGCCGCGTGATGCCGTCGAGGTTGTCTTCCGTGGATGGTGGGCTCACGAGCTCGCCGTCCCGCACGATGAAGATGTGCTCGGCGCTGCCCTCCGAGACGGAGCCGCCCTCCGTGAGCAAGATCGCCTCGTCATAGCCGTTGTCGGTCGCCTCGCGGCGCGCGAGCGCGCTGTTCAGGTAAGCCGCGGTGGGCTTGGCGCGCGCAGGAATGGCGTTGTCGCTGACGCGACGCCACGACGACACGCAGACGTTGATCGATTCCTTGTCGATGTAGCGCTTGAGCGGCATGCAGTAGACGGTCAGGCTGCTGTCCTCGGGCTTCAGTACCGGCGAGAGCTCCACCGAGCCGCTGAAAACCATGGGCCTCAGGTACACGTCGTGGTGCACCTGATTGCGCCGGAGGAGCTCGATGATGATCTCCTTCAGCCGAGCCGGCTCCACGGTGAGCGAAAGGTTCAGCATGCGCGACGAGACGTCGAGCCGCGCGACGTGCTGATCCAGTCGAAACACGTACACCTGCTTGCCGTCGTCCGCGAGGTACCCGCGGATGCCGCCGAAGCAGCCGATGCCGTAGTTCAGGGCGCGCGAACGGACGCTGATCGTCGCGTCGCCGTCCTCGACGAACCGACCGTCCAGATACGTGACCATGGCGAACACGTTATAGCAGCCGCTTCGTACGTCTGGCGAGCCGCGGAGTGACGGCTTTCGCTAGGAGTCCGTCGGGCAAAGCCCGACGGAACTCCGTCGTGATGGTCGCCTTCGAGGGGAGCGCGCTCCCCTCGAGCTATGGGTCGGAGCCGGTCGAAGCGAGCATTCAGTCGGGTTTGGGTAGGCGAGGCCCGTGGCGAACGGCTTCAGCTGGTGTGGCCGACCGCCGTGATCGGGAACGCCGCACGTCTGATCATTCTGCCCGAAGACAAGTTCCATCGCGCAGCTGTCGAACCCTCTCCTCCGGCTTTCGACAGCTTTCGAAGGAGCTCGAGGGGAGCTCTGCTCCCCTCGAACGAAAATAGTCACGACGGAGTCTGTCGGGCTTTGCCCGACAGGCTCCTAGCGCGAGAAGTCGATCGCCGAACCGACCTGGAAATCGAAGCGAACGTCGGACGACGGGCTAGACGCGCCGTCGAGATGGCGCGAGCGCACGCGGTGCAGCCCGAGCCGGCCGTTGCCGATACCGGCGAACGCATCCGCGGGGATCTTGCCGGAGCCGGCTTCGTCGCGGAACGTGCAGAGCACGCTCGCCGAGCCGTCGTAGGCGAAGAGCTCGGCGTAGACGACGTCGGAGGCCTCGCCGGGCGTCCACGCGAGCTCGGTCGTCGAACCGGTGTGCAGCTCGAGGAGCTCGCCGAGTGGAATGCCGCCGACGGTGACGCTGGACGGCGACTTCGGTGCGTCGACGACGGCGCGGAGCGCCGGCACGGAGGCCGAACCGGAAGCCGAGATCACGTACGGCACCGCCTCGGGGAGCGCGCCGCTCGTGCGATCCTTCGTCGTGTAGAGCACGCCCGACGCGAAGCCGCCCACGGTGGGGAAGGCATGCGGGACGAGCGGCGTTACGATCTCGGACGTGGAGATATTGACGTCGCCCGCCTCCACGAATTCCACGCCGCCCTGAGCAGGCGGCGCCTCGAATTCGCCCTGGCTGCCGCTCGGCACGCAAGTATCGACCGGCGGTAAGTCCAGCGTGACGCCGGCCGTCGAAAGGACGCGGCTTGCATCCGCGAGCGCCGGCAAGCGCACGAACCGTGCAACGGCGCTGGCGCTGCCCGGCGTGTCGGAGAGCGCCTGGTCCGAGCGCTCTACGCTCAGCACCGCGTGCATCTTGCCGGGCTCATCGTCTCCCACGACGGTCGGCGGCTCGTTCGCGCACGCAATCGCGACTACGCCGAGACACAGGAAGACGGGGAGGAGAGCGCGGGTCGCCATTTGCTCAGGCCACCCCATGGTAGGCGGGGCTCCCGCCCTCGGCAAGCCCGCGCCGGCCCCGGCCGACCGATAACACCATGATCCTTCAGAATTTTCCGATGATCGCTCCCGCGGGTGCAAGCGTCAGTCCGTGGACCTCTCCGTCACGTCCGGCGGGGCCGGGGCCCGGGGCCGGGAACGCCGCGGTGGCCGAGACGGCCTGGTACGACACGTCTAGCTCGACCGCGACCATCAGCGGGGGCAGCCCGATGGCCGCGCCGACGAGGCCGCCGGCGTACCAGCGGGTGGCAGTGACCTGCGCTGAAGGCGGGGGCCCTCCTCCTGCGGGCGCGAGCGGCAGCTCCCCCGAAAGGTGTTCCACGCCGCCGCGCGCGCCCACCCAGCCCTGGACGATGGACGCCGTGCTGCGCCATCCGACGAGGACAGGCAAGTCGAAGCCGTAACCGCTTGCGTGCAGGTCGGGCCCGGTGAGCGGCACGCGCCCGCTCGGCGGCGTTGAAGGTCCCTCGTCGCGTCGATCTTCGGGCTCGGAGAACACCGCAGATGCGCCGGCGCCGATGCTCACCGCGACCGAATCGTCGCCGAATGCGCGCCGAGCATCCGCGCGCACGCTGCGCCCCGTGTAAGTGCATCCCGCCTCGAATTGCTCGCCGAGCCCCGCGCGCGCGCCGATCCACGGCGCGATGCCGGGCGAGAGCGCTGCGCGCGCGATCGCGTCCTCGAAGGTCTTCTGCTCGCCGGCGTCGCGCGAGGGCCCCGTGCCTCGAAATGCGAACTGGCCGGTGACGCCCGCGCCCGTGGACACGCGCCCGAGCGGAAGCACGTGCGCCGGGTGCAGAAGTGGAGCGCCGCCACCGCAGGCGGCAGAGGATGATGCACCGACGGCCACGACGAGCGTGCGAACCGAGTGGCCCTTCGGCATATCGGCCGACTATTACAGCGAAACTCGGTCGAGCTGGTCGGGAGAAAACCGAGGTGGCCGCCGTCGTCTCCTTTCCGGGCGCAGGTGGCGTGAATTCGGGGTGCCTTTGCGGGGGAAGGCCGCTACATTCCCGCCCGCCAATGCGCCTCCCGAGCTCCTTCTGCCAGTGGTCGATCGTGCTCGCGGTGCTCGCGCTCGGCTGCCAGCCGAGCATCGGAGATCCGTGCAAGCTCCACACGGATTGCTCGGCGACCGGCAACCGGCTCTGTGAGCCGAACTTGCCGGGGGGCTACTGCACCATCTTCAACTGCGAACCGGACAGCTGCCCGAGCGAGGCCGCGTGCGTGGCCTTCGGCGTCGCGCCGTCGACGAAGCCGGAGTGCGCCGTCACCCAGCAGCAGCGTCTCGAGCGCACCTTCTGCATGGCGCGTTGCTCGAGCAACAGTAGCTGCCGTGGCGGCTACGCGTGCGTCGATCTCTCCGCCACGTCGAACGACGACAATCCGTGGGGCGCCGTCATCCTCGACAAGGATCGCGGCTCGCAAGTGTGCACGGTTCCGGTGAGCGGCCCCGCGCTCGCCGCGACGCTGGTCGCGCAGATGAGCGCCTCGGACGAGGTCTGCTCGCCGCCGCTCGACGCTTCCTTTCCGCCGGTCCCCGACTCCGGGGTTCATCGCGATGCGGGCCTCTTGCCGCCCGTAGATGCCCGAGTACGCGTCGACGCCGCGAGGGACGCCGCGCGGCGTGACGCGGGCACCGGCGCGAAGGACGCTCAAGGCGGCCCATGAGCCACGCGCGGGCGCGCTCCGGTCGATCCGCCGAGCGCCTCGCCAGCGTCGGACGCGTCGCGGCGGCCGCGCTGTCCCGGAGCCTCGGCGCGTTCTGGGTCCTGCTCGCGCTCGCGTCCCTCGTCTTCCTCGCGCTGCGCGTGCTGCCCGGCGATCCTGCGGCGCTCGTCCTCGGCGAGCAAGCAAAGGAGGTCGACCGCGCGGCGCTTCGCGCCCGTCTCGGGCTCGATCGCTCCCTCGGCGTGCAGTACGCCTCGTTCGTGTGGGGGCTCGCGCGGCTCGATCTCGGCGATTCGCTGAGCCGGCCCGGGGTACCGGCGTTCACGGAGGTGCGGCGCGCCTTCGGTCCCACTGCGGCGCTCGCGGGCGCCGCGGTGCTGCTCGGCGCGGTCCTCGGCGTCGCGGCAGCGCTGCTCTGCGTCGGGCCATGGCTGCGCGAGAGACGCGAGTGGGCACACGCAGCCCTCGTCGGCGTTGCGGCCACTCCGCTGGTCGCATTTGCGCCCGTCGCGACGTTCTTCCTCGCCGTCGAGCACCGGGTGGTTCCGCTCCCCGGCGACCCCGACAGTGGCCTCGCGGGGCTCCTGTTCGCGTCCGGGCTCCTCGCCGTGCCGCTGGCCGCCCAGGTGGGCCGCATCGGCCGCGCGGCGCTCCTCGAGCAGGCGCGCTCGAAGTACCTGGAGGTCGCCGCCGCGAAGGGCGCCTCGCCGGCTCGCGTGTGGCTCGTCCACGCGCTGCCCGTCGCTTCCGGGCCCATCGCGGTGACGGTCGCGACGCAGCTCGGTGCGCTCCTCGGGGGCGCGGTGGTGCTCGAGCGGCTCTTCGAGCGGCCAGGGCTCGGCACGCTGATGCTCAACGCGTACGCCGCGCGCGACATCCCGGTGCTGGAGGCCGCCGTTGTGGCGGCGGGCTCCCTGTTCGTCCTCGCGCAGGGCGCCGCCGCCGCGGTCACGGCCACCATCGACCCGCGAGGCCGCAGGTGAGCGAGTCGCCTGGAGCCGACCGAGCGCCTCGACGCCCGCGAGGGCAGGGGCGCGCACGCGTGCTGTTGCCGCTCTTGCCGGCGTGTACGGTCGTCGTGTTCGCTGCCGCGGTAGTGCTCCTCGGGCACCGCTCGCCCACGCGGCTCACCCTTTATTCCTCCTGGGCGCCGCCGTCGCCGTCTCGTCCCTTCGGCAGCGGCGATGCGGGCGTCGACGTGCTCGCCATCGTCGGCTACGGCACGCTGCGGGCCATCGGTCTCGCCCTGTCCGTCGCGATCAGCGGCTTCCTCATCGGTGCGCCGCTCGGCACGGCCGCAGCGCTGCGCGGTGGGTTCGTCGAGCGATGGACGCTCCGTTCGGCGGATCTCGTCCAGTCGTTTCCCACCTTTCTACTGGCGCTCGCGGCTCTCTCCGCCGTGCGCACCCCGTCGCGCTGGCACATGGGCCTGGTCTTCGCGATCGGGGCCTGGGCGCCGTTCGCGCGTCTCGCGCTCGTGCAGGGGCGCGCCATCGCGGCCGCGCCGTTCGTCGAGGCGACGCGCGCGCTCGGCGGCAGCTTCGCACGCGTGCTCTTTCGGCACGTGCTGCCCAACGTCTTAGGGCCGGTCGCCGTGCAGATGGGCAGCGTCGCGGCGGGCGTCGTGCTCGGCGAGACGGCGCTCGGCTTCGTCGGGCTCGGGCCGCCGGACGGCGTGAGCCTCGGCGGGCTCCTCGAGCAGGGCACGGCCGGGATGCTGCGCGCGCCGCACGTGCTCGTCGCAGGGGCGCTGGCCGTGATGGTGGTCAGCGGTTCGCTGCAGATGGCGAGCGAGGGTGTGCGGCGCTGGGTGAGCGGGCATGTTCGGGTTTGAGCCGCTCCCGCGGACGCTCGAAGCGGCGCTCCGCGACGCGAAGAGCGACAAGGAGCGCGTCCGCTTCTCGGCCGTGCGCGATCTGTCCCGCCACGCCGGAGAGAACGGAGCGACCGCCGCGACCGACGCCCTCACCGCCGTGCTCGCGGCCGATCCGTCGCCCGAGGTACGTGGCGCCGCGGCGCTCGCGCTCGCCGACGCAGGCGCAAAGGACGCGGTCGACGCCGTGCTGGCGGCTGCCTCCGACGTCAACGTGCGCGTCCGTCAGATGGCGCTCATCGCGCTCGGCGAGCTCGCTCAGGGCGACGATCCGCGAGCCGCGGACGCGGTGCGGAGCGCGGTGCACGACGCCGCCGCGGCGCTCCGCTTCCAGGGTCTGATCGCGGCGAGCGCGCTCGCGCTGCCCTTCGCCGAGCAGGCGCTCGTCGACGCGACGTCGGACGCGGACGACGAGGTGAGACACATCGCGCTGCGCTTGCTCGAGGAGCGAGCCATCGTGGAAGGTCTCGAGGTGCGGCCCAGCGACGCCGTCAAGGTCGCGGCGCACGCGCGCCTTTCCGACCCGTCTCTCGGCGTGCGGCTCGCCGCGGCCATCTTGCTCGGCCGCGCGGGCGATCGTTCTGGAGCGAAGGTCCTGTCGGAGGGGATCGCCGAACGCGACGGCTCGCTCGACCCGGAGGACGAGCAAGCGGCCATCGTGCTTGCCGGAGAGCTCGGCTTGCGGGACGCGACAGCGAGCCTATCGTGGCGTGCCTTCCGGGGCTTCGGGCGCGGAAATCGGTTCGCCTACGAGGCACGCATCGCGCTCGCCCACCTGGGGGATGCACGGGCCAAGGCCGCGATCTTGCGTGGGCTATCCGCGTTCACGCGGGACGCGCGCACGCTCGCGGTGGTCGCTGCGGGGCGAGCGAACCTCGTCGAGGCCGTGCCGCTCCTCGAGGCCATGAGAGGCGACGAGCGCCGCGCGGAGCCTGCCGCAGTGCAGGATGCGCTCATGGCGCTCCGGGGTAGTCGGGAGGCCTGAAAGGCTTGGTCCCGATTTCGCCTCGACGCCAGTTCAACTTGAAAACCACGTTGGTGATGCCTTCGCCGTGCATCGAGATGACCTCAGCGCTCAATTTCACGACGGCACAGCGCACCGAGCAGCGGGTCCGATCAGACCCACGGATTTTCGCCCGGATCGAATCGACGCGTCCGGTTTGAATTGCGCGCAGGCGAGCATATAGTCGCGGCTGCCCGTACTCGCGGGCAAACCGGGAAGGTTCATGGATACCTCGGCGCAAGCATTCAATCCGAAGTTCGGTAACCTCGTCGATCTGCTGAAGGCGGCAGTCCGTGACTACGGTCCGCGTGCGCTCTTCGGCACGAAGCGCGACGCGGTCATCGAGTGGACGACGTACGAGCAATTCGGAAAGCTCGTGGACGACTTCCGCGGTGGGCTTGCGACGCTCGGCGTGCAGCGCGGCGACCGGGTCGCGGTCATCGCAAACAACCGGCTCGAGTGGGCGGTCGGCTCGCACGCCGTGTACGGTCTCGGCGCGGCCTACGTCCCCATGTACGAGGCTCAGCTCGACAAGGACTGGCAGTACATCCTGAACGACTCGGATTCGAAGGTCGTCCTGGTCGCGAACAAGGCCATCAAGCAGCGCATCGAGGCGCTGCGCTCGTCGCTCCCGAAGCTCCTTCACGTGATCGATCTGGAGGGGGACGCCGCCGATCCGACGTCCTACGAAGGCCTCCTCACGATCGGCAGGAGCCACCCCGCGCAGCTCACGGTTCCCGACGGAGACGATCTCGCGTCGCTCATCTACACCTCGGGGACGACCGGCAACCCGAAGGGCGTGATGCTCACGCACAGGAACCTGAGCAGCAACCTGAGCGGCATCCTCGCCGTCGCCGACGTTCACGGAGAGGATCGCGGCGTCGCGTTCCTGCCGTGGGCGCACGTGTTCGGCGGCTGCGTCGAGCTGAATCTCTCGCTCGCGACCGGCGGCTCCACCGCGATCTGCGGCGATGCGACGAAGCTCGCCGAGTACCTCGCCCTGGTGAAGCCCACGGTGCTCTTCGCCGTCCCGCGCGTGTGGAACAAGATCTACGCCGGCGTACAGAAGTCGATGGCGACGAAGCCCGCGGCAATCCAGTGGGCATTCAACACGGCGCTCGCCGCGAAGAAGAAGCAGAAGAAGGGCGAGCCCGTCTCGCTGCGCGAGTCGCTGGCGGTCGCCTTCGCCGACAAGGTCATCGTGCCGAAGGTGCTCGAGGGGTTCGGCGGGCAGCTCCGCTTCGCTTGCTCGGGGGCGGCGGCGCTCGCTCGCGAGGTCGCGGAGTTCATGGAGTGCCTCGGCATCGAGGTGTACGAGGGCTACGGCATGACGGAGGGCAGCGGCTGCACCACGGCCCAGCCGAAGGGCCAGCCACGCCTCGGCTCCGTCGGCAAGCCGATCCCCGGCGTCCGTATCGAGATCGACAGGAGCGCGGCTGGCGCGAACGGCGACGAGGGCGAGGTCGTCATGTACGGCCCGAGCGTGATGCGCGGTTATCACAAGCTCGACGAGGCCACGCGGCTCACCATCACCCCTGACGGCGGCATGCGGACGGGCGACCTCGGTCGCCTGGACGTCGACGGATATCTCTACATCACCGGACGCGTGAAGGAGCTCTACAAGCTCGAGAACGGAAAATACGTCGCCCCGGTGCCGCTGGAGGAGAAGCTCCAGCTCTCGCCGTACATCTCCCAGTGCGTCGTGTTCGGCTCGGACAAGCAGCACAACGTGGCGCTCATCATCCCCGACCTCGTCGCGGTGCGCACGTGGGCCGAGTCGCAGGGCATGAAGGAAGACGGCGACGCGCTGCTCACGCACCCGAAGGTGCGGACTCTGCTCGAGCAAGAGGTGGCGAAGTACAACGCGGAGTTCAAGGGCTACGAGCGCATCGTCGATTTCGTCGTCGACACGGAAGAGATGACGACGCAAAACGGGATGCTCACGCCGACCCTGAAGCTCAAGCGTCGCCAGGTCGTCGCCAAGTATCAGACGGTCTTCGACTCGCTCTACCCGGCCCCGGCCTCGAACCGGCCCGAGCCGCGAGCGTCGTATATCCGGGAGCTTCGGCCGGCGGCGCGCACCGCGTAGGACCTTCTCGACTCGAGCAGTCGTATAGTCTCGCCTCATGGCGAAGACTTACGAGGCGCTCGTCCTGGGTGGTGGACCTGCGGGGTACGTGTGCGCGATCCGGCTCGGGCAGCTCGGGGTGAAGACGGCGTGCATCGAGGGTGAAGAGCTCGGCGGCGTCTGTCTGAACTGGGGCTGCATTCCTTCGAAGGCGCTCATCAGCACGGCGCACCTCTACGAGAAGGCGTCGAGCGCGGCGGAGATCGGCATCCTGGTCGACGGGATCCGGCTCGACCCGAACCCGCTCCAGGACTGGAAGGACAAGATCGTCAAGAAGCTCACGGGGGGCGTCGCCACTCTGCTGAAGGCGAACGGCGTGGAGGTCGTCCGCGGCGCGGGCCGCCTGGTGGCACGCGACGCCATCGAGGTGACCGGCAAGGACGGCGCGAAGGAGCGGCTCACGGCGTCGAAAGCCATCGTCGTGGCGACGGGCTCGGAGACGATCCAGATCCCTGGCTTCGCCTTCGACGGTGAGAACGTGATCGGTGCACGCGAAGCGGTCAGCCTTCGACGGATCCCGAAGCGGCTCGTGGTGATCGGCGGCGGCGTGATCGGGCTCGAGCTCGGCATGGTCTATCAGAAATTCGGCAGCGCGCTCACCGTCGTCGAGCTGACCGATTCGCTCCTGCCCGGCATCGATCGCGAGTGCGTCCGCATCGTCGAGCGGCACCTGAAGAAGCTCGGCGCGACCCTGAAGACCGAGGCGAAGGCGGAGAGCGTCGAGAAGCGCAGCGACGGCACACTTGCCGTGCGCGTCGTCACGGCGGCAGGCGCCGAGACGGTGGAGTGCGACACTGTCCTCGTCGCCGTGGGAATGAAACCGCGCTCGCGCGGCATCGGGCTCGAGGAGGTGGGCGTCGAGATAGACGCGCGCGGGTTCGTGAAGACCAGCGACGTCGCCGCCACCTCCGTCCCCGGCATCTACGCGATCGGCGACGTGAGCGGCGCGCCGATGCTCGCGCACAAGGCGATGAAGGAGGGCGAGGTCGTCGCCGAGGTCATCGCGGGCCATCGCGCCGGCAAGGACTGGGTCACGGTTCCGGCGATCGTGTTCACCGATCCGGAGATCGCCAGCGTCGGCCTCAGCGAGGAGGCGGCGAAGGCGGCGAGTCGCGCCGTCCGCGTCGGAAAATTCCCATTCGCCGCGCTCGGCCGCGCGATGTCGATTCGCGAGACCGACGGTTTCGTGAAGGTCCTCACCGACACCCAGAGTGGCCAGGTCGTCGGCATCCACGTGGTGGGACCGGCTGCCAGCGATCTGATCAGCGAGGCAGCGCTGGCCCTCGAGATGGGCGCGACGGCAGAGGATCTCGCGCTCACCGTCCACCCCCACCCGACCCTGGGGGAGGCGCTGATGGAGGCTTCCGCCGCGTCGCTGGGGAAGGCGATTCACATCGGCAATCGCTGAAAACCGGGAGAAAGTGGCCTTTCGCCCTTTTGCGCCCGGCCCTTCGCGTGGCAAGGTCTGGGCATGGGGCTCTTCGACCGAATGAGCCGGGTCGCCTCGGCGAACTTCAACGCGCTGGTCAGCAAGCTCGAGGATCCGAAGAAGGAGATCGACCAGACGATCCGCGAGATGGAGCAACAGCTGAAGCTCGCTCGCCAGGAGATCGTCTCGGCCGTCGCCTCCGAGGAGCTCGCTCGCAAGAAGGTGGCCGAGCTCGACGCCGACGTCGACCGCTGGGCAAGCCGCGCGGAGCTCGCGGTGAAGCACGGCGACGACGATCTTGCGCGCGAAGCGCTGCGCCAGAAGCGCCGAGTGACGACCGAGCGCGAGCGGGCGGAGGAGCTCCGCAAGGCCCACGCCGGCGAGGCTGCCGCATCGCGGAGCGAGCTCGAGCGCATGGAGCAAGTCGTGAACGACGTGAAGGGCAAGAAGGGGCTCCTTGCGGCCCGCGCCGTGCAGGCGCGTGGAGGCGGCGGAGTGGAAGGGCTCGGCGCGCGGCCCGGTTCGAGCCCCTTCGAGGAGCTCCGCCGCATGGAGGATCGTATCGAGGGGGCGGAGACGGAGGCAGCCGCACAGCGCGAAGTGAGCCGCGCGCTCGGTCGGGAACCGGGACCGACCGGGCTTTCGCCCGACGAGCTCGAGGCGAAGTTCCGCGCTCTCGAGTCGAGCGCCGGCAAGGCGGCGGTCGGCGAGGATGTCGACGACGAGCTCCGCGCGTTGAAGACGCGCGTGCGCGTCGAACCGCGATGAGTCAACGCCTCGTCATCTGCTTCCGCTTCCCCGATCTCGGCGCGGAGCCCGACGTCCACTTCGCGAGGGCGCGCGAGCTCGTCGAGCAGGCGACGGCGCATGGCGCCGAGCCCGTCGCGACGGGGATCGAGCTCTACGCGTTCGAGCTCGACCCGGACGCCGTCGAGGACGGGATCGAGTTCGCAGTGGACGTTGCGCGCCGCGGCGCCGCGGGCGGAGTGCTCGCCGTCGGGATCAGCGAGGGGCCGCTCGCGCGCTCGGATGCGCTCGGTGACAAGCTCACGCTCTCCTGGGGTCCGGCTCTGGCGCACGCGGCACTGCTCGCTTGCGTCGCGGAGCCCGGCGAGGTGCTCGTGGACGCGTCGCTCCGGGCCGCGCGCGAGGGTCTCCTCACCGCGCGCGCAGCCCGCACCGCGGCGCACGCCGGCGTACGCGCTCACGGATTTTTGCTCGACAAGGAGCACCCGTGGAAGGGCACCCCGACGGCGGGGACGTCACCGGAGAGCGTCGCACCGAGCATCCCGCCCGACTCCGACACCGACATCGATCTGCTCTCGTCGGTGCCGCCCGCCCAGTCACGCGCCGCCGTCGAGGCGCTGCGTGCCGGCGACCTCGACGCAGTGGGGCGCATGGCGAACCGTGTGCGGCAGCTGCATGGGCGCGCCGGCCTGGCCGAGCGGCTCGATGCGATGGCGCATCTCGCGCGTGGTGAGACGGCTGACGCCATTCGGAGGCTCGAGGCCGCAGCGGAGGCGGCGCGCCGTGACGGCTCACGTGACCGCTGCCGGGCGTCGCTCGCACTCGCCGTCGCGTTCTCCGCGGCGGGCCGCTTCGAGGACGCACTCTTCCGGGCTCTGGACGCCCTCGCGCGGGCACGGGAGATGGACGACTTCCGGGGCGAGCTCGCGACGCTCCGCTTCCTCTCGCGCCTCGCCACGCTCGCGGGGCAACCGGAGATTGGCAGCCAGTGGGCGGCGCTCCCCTACGGCGCGGCGTCCTGAGTCACTCGCGAAGCACGGCGGCGTCGCGAGGGTCGTCGCCTCGAGCGAGCTCCTCGTGTGCGCGGCGCCTCGCGCGTCGCGCGTCAGGGTCGCCCTCCGTCTCTCGCCGTTCGCGCTTTGCTTCCGCCGGAGTCGGGCTCTGCTTCCGGAGCCACACCGCGCGCTTCACCGCGACGTCGGTTGCGGCGAGGACGAAGGCGAGCGCGAGCGACGACCACGCGATCCGTCCGCTCAGATTGCCGCCATCGTCGAGGAGTGCGCTGCTTCGTCCGGCGTGGGTCGCGAGCCCGGGCAGCGCCTCGCGCGCCGCGTACCAGGCGATGGCGGTCACCCCTGCCGCGAGCACGACGGCGCGCGCAGCGTCGTAGACGCGCGCGCCGTCGAAGAGCCGCGCGAGGACGGAAGCGCGGCGTCGAAAGGCCACGGCGAGGCCCGTCTGCGCGGACCCGATGGCGAGGGCAGCGGCGGCCGACGCAGCGAGAACGGGCGCGACGAGCGACGCCGTCGTCGTCACGAGCGTGGAGGGGTCCGCCTTCTCCGGCGTCTGGAGGCCGGTCCGGAGCGCGTCGCCGAAGTGCGCGCCGAGCGCCCTGCCGAGGCCGGGGAGCAGCAGCGTTGCGACGAGGAGGCTCGCTGCTCGAACGGAGAACGACGAGATCGGACTGTCGCCGCTGGCGAGAGCGCGCCGGAGGCGCGCCGGCGAGGGACGAGTTCGCTCCGTCACTTCAGAGCCGGGGCAACGGGACCCACGTACCGCCGGTGACGCGCCACAGATTCGCGGTCTGCTGGATCACCGGGATGCGGATGGCGGGCGGCGGGTGCGTCCGGTCGAACCCGAACAGGATGTCCTCGGGGGAGAGCTGATCCGACGCCGAGAAGAACTGCATCATCAGGAGAGCGCCGCCCTCCGTCAACCGATACCCCGAGCGGCGCGCGCCAGCGGTGAGGATGGTGTCGGTGCCGGCGGTGTCGGCGGCGATCTCGTTCGGCTGATTGAAGACGGGCACGTTCTCCGAGAGGCCGCGCAGCAGATCCCCGGTGCCCAGGAAGCCAGCGCCGCCCGTGCACGGCAGGTGCCCGAGGTGATGATGCGCGAGCTCGTGACCGAGCACGAAGCCGAGCATCTCGTCGAGCACGTCGTGCTGGCGAGCGACGCGACGCCCGTCCGCCTGCTGGGCAGGGTCGAAGAACCCGCGGGGCGGTGGCGTGATGGGTCGGTTCGGCTTCTGGGTGCGGGCGACGAACGCGATGTAGTCGTCGACCTTGCGCGTTCCGAAGACGTCGTCGTTGGCGCGCGACTGTGCGAGATGCGCGCTGATGTCGAGCAAGCCGTCGGTCACGACCATGACCGCCGCGCCCTTGTTGCACGCCGCGAAGGCGTTCACCTCACCGGGCGTGTCGTCGATCGCCAGCGGGATGCCCTGCACGCGTTGCTTGGCCACGTCCGGGAGCGCGGCGACGAGCTCCTGCATGAGGCTCGCCGTGTGCTGGCGCAGCCACATGACGTCGGTGTTGGTGATCGGATCTTGCGCGCCCGCCACCGACGGCGTCGGCGTCACGGAGGGCAGGGTCGTGGCGGGTTGCGCGGGCGGCGGAGCGTACTGTGTCGGCGCGGGCGGTGCGCCGTACGTCGGAGCCCCGTACGCGGGCTGCTGCCCGTAGCCGGGAGGCGGTTGTCCGTACCCCTGGGGGGCGCCGTAGGGAGCCTGCCCGTAGGGAGCCTGCCCGTAGCCGTACGGAGCGCCGTTCGGTGGGTACGCGGGAGGTGGCGAGGTCGACGAAGTGGAACCGGTGCAGGCGGACGCGAAGAGGCTCGCAAAGCCGAGCACGGCCGGGAGTCGCGGCGGTTTCATCCGCCCGCGAGCTTAGACCCGTCGCTCCGCCGGGTCGACCACGGGGAGGGCTTTTCGCAAGCTCCATGTTTGCCGCGGGGCGGAGGCTGGGCAATGGTTGGCAGGCGTGTCGACCATCGAGCTCTCGACGCACGAATCCGTAAGTGAAATCGGCGAGAGCGAGTGGAGCGAGCTGCTCACCGCGTCGACGCCGCCATTTCTGAAGTGGTCGTTCCTCGACGCGCTCGAGAAGACGGGGTGCGTCACGCCCGATCGCGGCTGGTTGCCGTGTCACCTGGCGCTTCGCAGGAGCGGCGTCCTCGTCGGGGTCGCGCCCGCGTACCTGAAGGGCAACAGCGAGGGCGAGTTCGTCTTCGACCACGGCTGGGCGAGCTTCGCCGAGAGTCGCCTCAGGATCCCCTACTACCCGAAGCTCATCGTCGCGGTGCCCTTCACGCCGGCGACCGGCCCGAGGCTCCTCGCGCGGGATGGCGAGGACATGCGCGAGCTCGTCGGCGCGCTCGCGGCGGGGCTCGCCCGCCTCGCGAAGCGTCTCTCGGTGTCGAGCGCGCATGTCCTCTTCCCTTCGGAAGAGCAGGCCTCGGCGTTCGAGGAGGCGGGGATGGCGCACCGGGTGGGGCTCCAGTTTCACTGGCGCAACCTGGGCTACGCGACGCTCGACGACTACCTGTCGCGATTCAATTCGAAGCGTCGGCATCAGCTCCGTCGCGAGATGCGCGGACCCTCGGAGCAAGGCGTGGAGCTCGAGACGCTCTCCGGGAGGGACCTCGGGCCCGAGCTCATCGACAGGATGTTCGAGTTCTATCTGTCGACGGTGAACAAGTATCACTGGGGAAGGCAGTACCTGAACCGTGCCTTCTTCGAGGAGCTCTGCTCGCGGCAGCCCGACGACGTGATGGTCGTCCTCGCGCGCGAGCGCGCGTCGCGGCGACCCATCGCCGGCGCGTTCAACCTGGTCGGCGGCGGCGCCCTCTACGGCCGCTACTGGGGAGCCACGGAAGAGCGGCCCTTCCTGCACTTCAACGTCTGCTACTACCGCGGTATCGCAGAGTGCATCGAGCGCAAGCTCTCCGTTTTCGAGCCCGGCGCGGGCGGCGAGCACAAGCTCGTGCGCGGCTTCGAACCGACGCTGACCCACAGCGTCCATCATCTGGTAGATCGCAGGCTCGACGCCGCCGTGCGGGATTTCGTCGCGCGCGAGCGAGACAGCGTCTGCGGCCACGTCGTCGACTATCACCGCGAGCCCATCATCCGCCGCACCGGCGAATGACGGGC
>CAYUAW010000001.1:0-29435 GCA_964442485.1 uncultured Polyangiaceae bacterium | reverse complement strand
CTCCGAACCAGGGGCCATCGACGGTGCCGGTGAGGGGGACACCGACGCCGAGGGACAGCTCGAGCCCGCGAACGTCGCCGAACGAGCGCCCGCGCGGCGTCCGGAAATAGCCGCCGGCCCCGAGCGAGATCGAGTCGATGACGAGATCGGTCAAGCTGTTGCCCACCTGCAGATTGTTCGACCAGCGCGGGATGAACGCGGGGCGCAAGTCGACGCCGAACGACAGCGTCCGCAAGGAACGAGCGTCGTCGCCGCCGAACGCGTCCGCGTAGCCGACGTACACGCCGGCCATGAACATGTAGTGAAGGGAGGCGAGCGCGGCGCCCGAGGTAGCGCTCGAATCGAAGCTTGCGCCCACCTCGAGCCCCACGTCGAACAGCCCATCGAAACGGCCATACACGCCGTCTCCCGCGCTCGTCGCATGGTTCGCGTCGATCTCGTTCGGGAGCCGGCTCGTCGTCGGGTGGCCGGGATCCCATCGATGGGACGGGCTCTCCGCAGCCAGTGCTGAACCCGGAGCGAGCGACAGCGCCGCGGCCGGCACGAGCGATAGCGCTCCCAGCAGAGCACGCCGGCGGCGACGCGAAACGAGCGCGCTCCGCTTCATTGCTCGACCGCCCGGACGAGCTCCTCGCGGAGCTCCGGGGGAAAGATGAGCCGGACGCGTTCGATCCTCTCGCCGCGGAGGCGCCCGAGGAGCAGTGATACTTCGCTCGGACGGCGCGCGCTGCCGTTGGGGAAGATGACCTTCAGCGGGTCGGAATCGTCGAAGGGGACGTCGCTCGCGACGTCGAGGCCGACGTAGTGCTCCGGATCGAGACCGTGTGCGCGGGCGAGCTCCCGCGCGAGCTCTAGGTACCGGCTCCGGGTGGCCTCGTCGCGCGCGTCGCCGTAGAGCTCGTGCGTCTTGAAGAGACGCCGCGAATAGAGCCGCTCCGCGAAGTCGCGGAGCACGGGATCCTTCGCGGCGCGAAAGCCGCCGATTGCCGTCCACAGCGTGTTGTCGTCGAGCTCGAGGTACTCTGCTAGCGGCGCGTCGCCTTGTTCCGCCATGGACGCGATGGCGCGCGGCACGTGAGCGATGCGTTCGCCCGCCGCGACGAGCTGGCACACGCGCCCGAGCAGCCGCGCCACCATCCACTCGCAGGCACGGCTCGTCTTGTGGAAGTACACGTGCTGGAACATGAAGAGGCGCGCGAGGATGAACGACTCGATCGCCGGTAGACCCTTCGCGCCGTCGATGGCGAGATCGGGTGCCTCGCCGTCGTCGCGCGGTTCGCCGAAGCGCAAGCTGCGAAGCAGCCAGTCCAGATCGAACATGCCGTACTCGACGCCCGTCGAGCGCGCATCGCGCAGGAGGTAGTCGCAGCGGTCGACGTCGAAGGTCCCCGACACCGTGCGCGCGAGGTAGGTGAGCCGGTGTCGCCCGTGGACGAGCTCGTTGACGCGTCCGGGTAGCCCGGGGTCGCTCTCTGCCAGGACCTGGTGCACCTCCGTCGATGGGTCCATGACGACACGCGTCGTCCATTCCTCGTGGCGCGGTCCGGTCGGCACCGCCTCCTCGAACAGGTGGGAGAAGGGTCCGTGCCCGACGTCGTGGAGGAGAGCAGCTGCAACCGCGTCACGCGCACGCTCGGTCGTGACGCGTTGCCAGAACGGCAGGACGTCGTGAATCGTCTGCAGCCGGCGAATGAAGCGCGACATCACGAACGCGGCGCCGACCGCGTGGGAGAAGCGCGTGTGGTCGGCTCCCGGGTACGCGAACGACGTCAGCCCGAGCTGCCGGATGCGCCGAAGCCGCTGAATTTCTCGGGTATCGAGAAGCCTGGGAATAATCGAGTACTCGTCCGCCTCGAACGATACGAGCCCGTGTACCGGATCTCTCAGAATCATTCGCTCGAACCACTCGATGCAATGACCACTCGGTTGCCGGGTAACGGTCGACCCGGCGCGCAAAGGATCAGCCAAACACATCGACTCGTCGACGCCGCGCGCATCTCGCTTTGTCCCCAACGCTCTATCGCGGGATTCATTGAACAATCAGGGCTGTACGGTGCGTACTTCACAAGTGCTTCGCTCGGATGATCAAGGTTGCCATGTCGAGGTGTACGAAGATTACACAGTCACAAGCGGCGGGAGAACAAGCTGATTTGAGCCGTCGCGGGGTTGCGAACCACTACTTTTCACGTTAGTTCACAAAACGCAGAGTTATTTTGCCCGAACAAGGGTCGGTGTCATGTCGAAGGTGCGCAAGAACAACGAACCGAGGGGGTATCGGTCGCGCGCCATTGGGCTGACCGATATTTTGCGAGTCCTTCCCGAGAAGGAGATCGCATCGCTCGTCGACCGGCTCGGGATCCACGTCGATCCGGCGAAGCGGATCGACGTTCCCTCGCAGGTTGCTCGCGCGCTCGTCGCGACTCCGGAGCTGCGAGATCTGACGCATTTCCCCGGGCCGACCCGCGAGCTGGTGCATCGTATCGCAGAGGCGCGAGGCGTGCTCCTCGTGTCGTCGCTGCCGCCGGCTCTCGAGCCGCTCGCCGCGCGCGGTATCGCCTTCGCCCGCGCCGTCGACGACGGCGTCGAGCTGATCCTGCCAATCGCCTTCTTGCTTCAGCTTCGCTCCTGGGAGGGAGAAGATCCGCGTGGCGTTCGCGCGCTTCTCTCGCAGACCTCGAACGAGGTCGGCGCGACCATCGCCGCGCACTACCTCGGGCGTCCGGCGACGCCGCCCGTCGTGCTCGGGCTCGAGGCCGCGTGGACTGCTCTCACCGACAAGGCGCGTCTCGCCGAGGAGCTCGAAGCGCTGGCTCCGCTGGAGCGGAAGCTCCTGCAGGCGGTGGAAGACGTCGGCGGCGAGGTCGACACGGAAGAGCTCCTCGATCTCGAGCGCGAGCCGATGAGGCTACGCGGTGCGACCGGTGCGACGCCGTCGCGACGCGGAGTCGGCTTCGCTCTCGAGCGGCGCGGCTTCCTGGTTCCCATTCATCCGAACCGGCACGTCATCCCGAGCGAGGTGAGCTCCATCATCAGCGCGCGCCGCCATCAGGAGCGCGAGGCGCGAAGGAAGGAAATTCGTACCTTCGTGCTCGGCGAGGACCACGCGCCCCGGCGCGCGCGCTTCGCTCAGGATCCGTCGGTGCTCGCGCTCGCGATGGCGCTCGCCGTCCGTGAGCCGAACGTCGAGGTACGAAGCGGCGTCGGGACTCCGCGCTCCTTCGTGTCGAAGCTCGCTGCGCGGTTCGGGCGAGAGCCCGAGTCCGTCGCGCTCGTCGCCGCGCTCAGCCGCGCAACCGGGCTCTGGGATCCATCGGCGGCGGTCCCGAACTCGCCACCAGGTTCCGAGCGTGTCTCCGAGCTCGGCGAGCTGCTCTTCCGCGCGTGGCGCCGCGGCGGCGCCTGGGACGAAGCGCGTCCGGATGGCGAGATGCTCCGCGTCGGCAGCGAGGCGCGAGAGGCGAGCGTCGTCGGTGTCGTTCGCGAGATGGTGCTCGAGGCGCTCCAGGAGCTCGGCGAAGGGCGCTGGGTACCGTGGGAGGCCGTCGCAGGTTTCGTGCGCACGGACAGCCGGACGCCGGGCATCAACCGCCTGATCGAGCGCTGGGCTCAGCGGTCCGGTATCGAGCCGATGACCGTGTCGGAGGTGGCTCATCGCATCGCCTTCGAGAGCCTTCACGTCCTCGGCGTGGTGGATCTCGGCGACATCGACGATGACGGCGACGGCATGGGTCCCACGCTGCGCATCACGCCACGCGGCCGCGCGTATCTCGGCGCGGGCGAAGCCGCGCCGCTCACCGAAGCGCCCAGCCGTTTCCTCGACACCCACGCCCTGCGCGTCGGTCCCCCCGCCCGCATCGCGGAAGTCATCGCGCTCGCACCGTTCACGGAGATCGGCGCGGTCACGGGGCATCTCGATCTGCTCGTGACGCCCGCGGGCGTCGCGCGCGCGCTCGGTGCGGGCATCGAGGCGGAGCTCATGAGAGCGCGCCTCGAGAGCCTCGCTCCGTTGCCCGACCCGGTGCACCGGCTGCTCGCGCAGGCGAGCACGGTGCTCGGGCGCGCGGAGTTCGTCACCTCGCAGGGCTTCCTGTGGGTGGACGATCCCGAGGTGCGCGAGCTCCTGCGCACGCGGCGCCAGAGCGCGGATCTCTTCGTCGATCCGTCGCCGCCCGGCGGTCTGCTCATCGCCGCCGGAGTGGATCTCGACCGACTCGCACGCCGCTGCCGTGCGCTGGGCGTCGAGGTGCTCGTCGATGGAGACGTCTACCGGACGCGTTCCACCGCACCCCCTCGCCGTGCGAGCGTGACGCCGCCACCCGAGTCCGGAGCCGCGCCACGCGCGAGCCAGCGTGTCGGCGTGCGGCGCGCGTCGGTCGCTCCTGCTGCGATCAAGCGCAACGGCTAGCAATCTTGGAAGAACAGATCACGATCCGTCGCAGAAACCGATAGTCACGACACCTTCTGCGGCGAAAGAAGCGCCAAACTCGAGGCCAACGCGCGAGCTTCACGCCGAGAGGCGGCGGCGCACCCAGGCGTCGCGCCCTGGGCTCTCGCTCACGGAGCGCACGACGCCGCCCGCTGCGAAGATCTCGGCGGGCAGCGGGCGCCCGTTGTATTCGCTCGCCATGACGTAGCCGTAGGCGCCTGCGTCACGGATGACGACGCGTTCCGGCAAGGGATCGCCCAGGGGGTGCTCGCCGAAGTCGTCGGCGCTCTCGCAGACCGCCCCCGCGACGCGCCACAGCGGCGCTGACGGCGCGCGCTCCAGCGGCTCGATGCGATGTTTCGCGCCGTAGAGCGCAGGCCGGATCAGGTCGTTCATCGCCGCGTCGAGGAACGCCCAGTTCGCGGCGCGTGAGCGCTTTTCCTGGACGACCCGCGCGACGAGGACGCCGTGCGGGGCGACCATCGACCGTCCGGGCTCCACGAACAGAGACAACCCATCGAGCCCTTCCTCGCCGAGCAACCGCCGTCCGGCCGCCAGAAACGCCGCCGGACGTGGAACCGGTCCGGCGCCGTAGTCGATGCCGAAGCCGCCGCCGAAATCCACGAACTCGAGCGCCTTGCCGGCGGAGAGGCGCGCGCGCGCGACTCCGCAGACCACCCGTGCAGAGGCAAGATAGGACTCGACCTTCTTCAGGGTTGAGCCGACGTGTGCACCGATGCCGGTTACCTGGAGCAGCGGCTCGCGATCGAGCCGCTCCCATGCAGCACCCAGATCCTCCAGTGAAATGCCGAACTTGGCTCCCTCGTGACCCGTGGCGACATGCGCGTGCGTGTCTATGCTCACCCCTGGTTTGATGCGCAGCGAGAGCCGCGTCACCTTGCCGGCCGCCCGGGCACGAGCGGCGACCCGGTCGAGTTCCTCGATGCTTTCCATCTGGATGGCCCGAATGCCGGCGCCGATGGCGGCATCGATCTCGTGGTCTGCCTTGGCCACCGCGGTCGTCAGGATCCGGCTCGGGGGCACGCCTGCACCCAGGGCCACCTCGAGCTCGCCGCGGGACACGACCTCCGCCCCGCAGCCGGCGCGAGCGACCGCGCGGATGACGGACCCGGCGGAGTTCGCCTTGACCGCGTACGCCACGACGTGGCGCGGATCCTCCAGAGCCGCCACCATCTCGCGTCCTTCGGCCTCGATGGCGTCGAGATCGTACACGTATGCGGGGGTTCCCGTTCGCGCCGCGTCGACGAGCGCGCCGAGCTCGGCACCGGCTAGAAGGGCTTTTCCCTGGGCGTCGCGTGAGAAGCCAGACATGTGGGGCGTCTTACCCCGAGCGCGGCGCGCTGCAATCCTGCAAATGAGATCCCTGCCATACCAGAAAGCACAGCCCTGCCGGGGGGATCCAGGGGGCCGGCCAGACGCGGTTTGGTGCTGGATTGTCGCTCGGACCTCGCGTAAATCGATGAAACGGATGGGTTGGGGCACGTGATCAGCGCGCTCGATAGAGCACCAGAGCTTCCGAAGTACGAACTGCTCGAGCGGATCGGACTCGGTGGCATGGCGACCGTCTACCGTGCGCGCGACCGTCGGCTCGGGCGGGAGGTCGCCGTCAAGCTCATCCACCCGCATCTCCGGGAGAACGCGGAGGTCGCGGCGCGGTTCGTGAGCGAGGCCCGCGCCGTGGCGCGTCTGCGACACCCGAACGTCGTCGAGGTCTTCGACGTCTCCGACGAGGCCGAGGAGGAGCGCTACCTCGTCGTCGAGCTGGTGCGTGGCACTACGCTCCGCTCGCTGCTGAGCCGCCACAAGCGGCTCACTCCCGAGCTCACGGGCGCGATCGGTCTCGAGGTCGCGGGGGCGCTGGCGCACGCGCACCACCAGGAGATCGTTCATCGCGACGTCAAGCCGGAGAACGTGCTCGTCGATCTGTCGGCATCCGAATCGAGCCCGTCCGGGGAACGCGGCGCGGAGCGCCCGAAGGTCAAGCTGACTGATTTCGGCATCGCGAAGCTGCTGGATGCGCAGGGCGTCACGTCGACCGGCCAGGTCCTGGGCTCGCCGGCCCACATGGCGCCGGAGCAGATCGAGGGCGGCGACGTCGGGCCGCGGGCGGACGTGTTCGCGCTCGGCGTGATGCTCTACGAATCCATGGTCGGGCGCTTGCCGTTCGACGGCAAGAACCCGGCACAGGTGCTGAGACGCGTGCTCGACGGTTCCTATCCTCCGGCTGATCGCGAGCAACCGACGGTGGGGGCGGGCTGGGCGGCAGTGCTCGCGAAGGCGCTCGCGCGCGACGCAGTGGATCGCTACGACTCGATCGAATCCTTCGCGGCGGCGATCTCGGCCGAGCTCGCGAACGCGGGTATGACCGAACCGCGTCGGGAGATCGAGCGCTTCCTCGCCGATCAGGACGGGTATGCGAACGCCGTCGAGGCGCGCACGGTGGAGGCGCTCGTGCAGTCCGGTGAGAAGGCGCGCGCGAACGGCAACTATCCGCTCGCAGCCGCGCAGTTCAACCGAGCGCTCGCCTACCGGCCCGGAGATCCCGAGCTGGTGCGGCGGGTGACGCGCCTTGTTCGTCGCAAGCGGTTCGTCGTGGGCGCTCGTGCGGCGACGGGGATCGGCGTCGTGGTCGGCCTGGCGACGTTCGCGGTATTGAAGTTCGGTCATCACTCGACGATGGGTGGGCCCTCGTCGCCGAAGCACGAGGCGAAGCCGAGCGCGGCGGGCACCGGGACGCCCGCGGGGGATCACCCGAGCACCGTGCCCGCCTCGGCCAGCGCGAAGGCCACCCCGGCGCACCTGCCGCGTCACCGTCCACCGGGCACGCCACACGAGCCGGCGCACCCCGTCGAGACGCCCATGCGCGCCATCGTCGTCGACGTCACCGGGCCGAAGGGTGGCTATCTGAAAATCGACGGTGTTCGCGAGGACACCTGGTTCGGCGTCCAGCAACGCCTTCCGGTGGGCCCCCATACCTTCGAGTTCGTCCCGGCGGATTCCGAGTGCTGTCGCCCCTCGCCGCCCTTGACCCAGGATATCGAAGAGGGTGATTCGGTCCTCCCGGTCCTCCTGGCCGTGAGCTTCCGCGAAGCGAAGCTCAGGGTCGACCGCTCGCCACCGGGGCTGCTACGGTGTCGTTCGCTGTTCAGCGCAGATCTGGTGGTCCCGGGCGAGCTCCCGGTGCCGATGTCCCGTCTCTCGGCAACTGGGTTGTGCACGATGACCTCGAACGATCCCGCCCAGTCTCCGTCGACGAAAGAGGTGACGCTCACCGCGGGGCAGACGACCGAGATTTCGTGGCCGTAGCAGCGCGCCATCAGAATGCGCCGGTCCTGTTTTCCGTTCATTGCTAGCCTGTTCGCGCTGTCCCTCGTGGCCGGTCGAGCACGCGCAGCGTCGGGTCCGGAGCCCTCGGCGTCGTCGGCCGCACCCATGCCGCCGAAGCCGGCCGCGCCCGTCGCACCCGCCTCGGCGCCGCCGAAGGCACCCGCGCCTGCGGCTGCGCCGGAACCCAGGTCGACGCCCGTAGATCCGAAGAACGCGCCTGCTGCTCCGCGCCGACCGGTCCAGAAAGCGTCGCGCGCCGAGCCCGGGCTGTCGATGGAGGCATCGCTCGCGCGCGCGTCGGCGTTCTACGAGGCCGGCCAGTACGCGCAGTGCGCCGATGCTTACGCGGCGCTGCTCGACGACGCCGGACAATCATCGTCGCTAGCACCGCGGGCCCGCGAGCAGGCGAGTGTGTACCGCGCCGCCTGTCTCATCGCGCTTTCCCGCGTCGACGAAGCGGACGAAGCGTTCCGCGAGGCGATCCGTGAGAACCCGCAGATGGCGGTGCCGAACGCCATCGTCTTCCCGCCCTCGGTGATCGAGCGCTTCATCGTGGTGCGCACGACGCTGATGGAGGAGATCCGGCGCGCGGAGGAAGAACGCGCGTACCGGGCGCGCGAAGCGGCGGTGCTCGCACGCAGGAGGGCGGAGGAAGAGAAGATCCGCGTCCAGCGGCTCGAGAAGCTCGCGGGAGAGGAGACGCTCGTCGCGCACAACGAGCGCTGGGTGGCGTGGGTGCCGTTCGGCGTTGGGCAGTTCCAGAATCGCGACTACGGGCTCGGCGCGGTCTTTCTCGCGAGCGAGGTCCTGCTCGCGGGCACCGCCCTCGGCGCGACGTCCATCGAGCTCAGCCTCAACGCCCAGGCGAAGGGCGGGGCAGGGCTCCTCGGCAACGTCCCGCAGCTGAACCAGAACATCCGCACGGCAAACGACGTCGCACTCATCGCGACGGGCGGCTTCCTGCTCGTCGCCGGGCTCGGCATTCTCCAGGCGAACCTGGCGTTCGTGCCCGAGTATCCGCTCGGCGTGCGGCCGCGGGCCAGACCGAAGCCCGCGACCCGCGCGACGTCGGTCGGCGTGTTGCCGCTGCCGGGCGGCGGGGCGTTCTCCGTGATCGGCCGCTTCTGACGGCGGCCGTCAGAGCTCGCCGATGTGGACGTCGTCGCGTTGCGCCGCGTTCTCCGCGGCCTCGACGCTGGTCACTGCAGGACCATCGGCGCGGAGGAGGGCGTCGAGATCCACACCGAGTAAAGACAGGAGCCACCTGGGCGGCTCGAGCGGCAGGCCCGGTTCCCGCCCGAACACCCGCGCGAGCTCGCGCGCATAGGCGCGGGACAGCTCGAGCGTGTCGAGACGATCGAACGCGCGCGATTTCGGTCGGCTCGCGAGCGGGAGACAGACGAGCGCCACGTAGATGAGCCAGAACGAGAGCCGGAGTCGCAGCACGCGCGAGCGCGAGGACCCCTCGAGCGCTCGCTTCATGAAGTGCACGTTGAGCGGCACGTGGAACGCTTCGTCACGCGTCAGGATGGTGAGCATCTCGCGGAACGCCGGGTGGCTGATGCGACCCAGTGTCATGCGATACGTCGTCGAGCCGATCGTCTCGAACATGAGGTTCGTGAGCAGGATGGTGTCCATCCGCTCGGCGCGCGCGTAGAGCTTGTAAAGCAGCGTGGTCACCCGTCCCATCGGCTGCACTCCGCCGCCGAGTTGGTCGAGAAAACCAGTGAGGAGCTCGCGGTGCCAGCCCTCCTCGTCGCCGTAGAGGCGGAAAGTCTCGGCGAGCTCGGGATCTCGTTCGAGGAGTCGTGCTGCGAGCGCGTGGGCCTGCGAGAGGCCGGACTCCTCTGCGCGGTAGGCGGCGTTGAAAAACTTGAGCGCTGCCCGGCGTTCCTCGTCCGTCGCGAACTGGATGGACTCCCCGAGGTGGAGGTCATCGTCGGCGCGGCTCTCCGCGCGTCGTCGCAGGGTGGCGAGCCACCAGGCAGTGGGGCGATCGGCGACGCTGGTCATCAGGATTTGGCGATGGCCGCGATGAAGAACCCGCCGAACTCGGCGGCGGGTGAATCGCAGAGCGCTCGCTCCAGGGCGCGAAAACCGTCACGAACCAGGGGAACACGCATGACCAGGGCCGCAGGCGTGACGATCCGGACGCCGCGGGTTGCCACCACTTCAGCGCCGGCCGGGATCATCTCGCGGACCCGCTTCGGTGAATGAAACCGCGTGTACACGTGGTCCTCGGTCGCGCCTGGAGCAATTCCTCGGGCTGGCCCGAGCTTCCGCAGGAGCCCGCGCAAGCTGACGGGGTTGTAGAACTCCGCAAGGACGTGGCCGCCGGGCCGGGTCACCCTGAGCATCTCCGACAGCGCGCGCCCGACGTCCGGTACGTGGGCGAGCACCTTGAACGAACACGTGACGTCGAAGGAGGCGTCGGGGAAGGGGAGCTCCGTCGCCGAGCCCTCGTGGACGGTAAGCCCGCGCTGGCGCGCCTGCGCCAGCATACCGGGGCTCAGATCGACGCCCTGCGCCGTGCGGGCGAATTCGGCGATGCGCCGCAAGACGAGCCCCGTTCCGCAGCCGACCTCGAGCACGTCGAGGCCGGCGCCGAAGCGGCGGACGAAGCCCGCTTCGAGCTCGTCGAGGAGCTCATGGTAGCCCCCGGGATCGTTGTCCCCGCGGCGTGCTTCGTAGCCGCGCGAGAAGGCGTCGTAATAGGCGCGATTCGATTCGTGGCTGCCGGAACCGTCCATCTTGTTCTATCGACGCGGGAGCGTAACAGTAACGCAGATTGCTTCGTATCCCATCTCCATGAAGCCAGGCGATCACCCCGACTTTTTTCGGTTGCCGCCACCGCCCGGCCGGTCGCGCGAGAGCCGAATCGTACTCGACGAGCTCGGCCGGTTCTGGAACGGCCCGCTGCCCATCGATCACGAAGCAATGGCGACCGCGTTCGCGTCGTGGATCGCGCTGCACCCGGACGACGGCCGCTTCATCCTGACGAACGGCTATGACTGGACCTATTTCACCGTGAAGGACGCGCCCTTCCTCGTGCGTCACGTGGAAACGACGCCCCGCGGCACGACCCTCCGGCTCTTCGACGGAACCGAGGAGCCTCTGGACCCTTCCAGCGTCACCGTCTCGGAGGACGGGATCCTCTACGCCCGCGTGAAGGGTGGGCGCTTCGAGGCACGGCTCGCCCCCGCCGCCCACAAGGAGATGGTCGATATCCTCGAGGAGGGTCCGGACGGCGCGCCGCTCGTTCGGATCGCCTCCAGTGTGCATCCTGTCCGGGAAAGACCCCGGACAGGGCTCGCCACTCACTGAGCTCGTCCCGCGGGCCCGCCAGATCGCGCGCCGCGGAGGCGTGCTCTGGATGCCCGACAGGCGCCCGTAACTCGAGGATTCGAGAGCTGTTTCTGGCTCGCTTCACGGGCCTGAATGAGCTTGCAGAAGGGGTATTCCTAGACTAGGATGCCGCTCGAAAACTCGTGGGCTCCGGCGGACCCCAGTCTTGAGGGTCCTTTTTTTTTTCCGATTTCCAAAACCTCTACGTTTGCTGCTGCTCGCCACGTCTTCCGTTCCCCGTCGTCGACTCGTCGTCGAGCGTGGGACCACGTCGTCATGAAGTTCGCCTACGAAAACCTGAAGGGCCTCGATCGCGACCGGGTCATCTCGGTCGTCGAGCCCGTGCTCCAGGCTCACGGCGTCGACGTGGTCGAGCTAATCTGGCGGTCGGATCAGCGCGGCTGGGTGCTCTACGTGACGATCGAGCGGCCCGGTTCGAAGGACCCTTCCCTCGGGATCACGCTCGATCTATGCGCGGACATCTCGCGCGATCTTTCGGCCGCGCTCGACGTCACCGACGTCATCAGCGCCCACTACCGGCTCGAAGTGGGATCTCCTGGCGTGGAGCGCTCGCTCTACGAGCTCCACGACTACGAGCGCTTCGCGGGCAAGCAGGTGAAGGTGAAGGTGCGGCAGCCCATCGACGGGCAGCGCGTTCTTCGCGGCGAGCTGAAGGGTCTGGACACCGAGGGCCATGTCGTTCTCGATGTCGAGGGGCAAGAACATCATCTCGAACCGGCGCAGATCGAGAGCGGTCGGCTCTGGTTCGATTGGCAAGCGGCGCGTGGCGTCTCGAACGTCGCGAAAGGCAGGCAGACAGCAAGCCGAGCCCGGAGGGCCGCGCAGCGCGACAGGTGAAGTCAATGGCAGCATCGGAAGCCGGGTTTGAAGGGAGCCTGGGACATATCATCGACCAGGTCGCCCAGGAGAAGGGCATCGACAGGCAGATCCTGATCGAGACCATGGAGGCGGCTATCTTGAAGGCCGCGCAGGCCGCCTTCGGGCCGACGCGCGAGCTCGAGGCCCGCTACAACGAGGATACCGGCTCGATCGACCTGTTCCAGTACATGACGGTGGTGGAGGCCGTCACCGACGGGGAGCGCGAGATCGCGCTCGATGTGGCGAGCAAGCACGGCCTCGACGCGGAGCTCGGCGAGGAGCTCGGGTTCCAGGTCTTCTGGCACCCCCGCGACGCCGAGCGGGCGCGGCAGCAGGACAAGGAGTTCGGCTCCGTCCTCGACATGCGTCAGGCTCGCAGCGCCTTCGGTCGCATCGCTGCGCAGACGGCGAAGCAGGTGCTGCTCCAGCGCGTCCGCGACGCCGAGCGCGACCTCATCTACAACGAGTTCAAGGACAAGAAGGGCCAGCTCATCCGCGGCATCATCCGCAGGTTCGAGAAGGGCCACAATGTCATCGTCGACCTCGGCCGGACGGAGGGCATCCTCTCGCACCGTGAGCAGACTCCGCGCGAGACGTATCGCCCGGGCGATCGCATCGTCGCCTACGTGAAGGACATCGACCGCGAGGCACGCGGCCCGCTCGTCATCCTCAGCAGGAGCGATCCGCGGCTCGTCGACAAGCTGTTCGAGGCGGAGGTGCCCGAGATCTACGAGGGCATCGTGAAGATCGTGGGCGTCGCGCGTGAGCCCGGCTCGCGGAGCAAGATCGCCGTCAGCACTCGAGATTCGGACGTGGACCCTGTCGGCGCCTGCGTCGGCATCAAGGGCTCGCGCGTCCAGGCAGTGGTGCAGGAGCTCCGCGGCGAGAAAATCGACATCGTCCCCTACGATCCGGACCCGGCGCGCTACATCATCGCGGCGATCCAGCCGGCAGAGGTGAACAAGGTCATCGTCGACGAGGCCGATCACCGGATGGAGCTCGTGGTACCCGACGAGAAGCTCTCGCTCGCCATCGGCCGCAAGGGCCAGAACGTGCGGCTCGCGTCGCAGCTCACTGGCTGGAAGCTCGACATCATCAGCGAGAGCAAGTTCAAGCAGATGGAGGAAGAGGCCCTCGCGGCCTTCCGCCAGATGGACGGTATCCAGGAAGAGCTGGCGCGCGCGATGTACCGGCTCGGGTTCCGCGCCCTGGAAGAGCTCGCGGAAGCGAGCGTCGAGGAGCTCGTCACCATCGACGGCATCGGCGGTCCCGTGGAAGCTCAGGCCCTGCGCGAGCAGGCATCGTCGACCATGGAGCGCCTGCGCAACGAGCGGATCGCCGCGGCGAAGACGAGCCTGGAGCCCCCGACCGAGCGCGACATCCTGCGCCTGGTTCGCGGCGTCGGCGTCCGGACGCAGCAGCTCCTCGAAGAGGGCGGCTACCGCAGCATCCAGGACGTCGTGCGCGAGGATCCAGACCGGCTCGCGATTCGTAGTGGGCTCTCCCACAAGAAGGCGCGTGCGGTCCAGGCCGCGGCGCGAGAGTTCCTCGAGGGTGAGGCGAAGGAGATCGACGCAGCTCGTTCGATCCTCCTTTCCAGCGCAGCCAGCGCGCCGCGGGTGAGCGACGACGTGGGAAGGTGAGCCACCGTGCGCACATGCGTGGGCTGTCGTAGCGAGGACGAATCGGACGCGATGATTCGCCTCGTGCTGGGAGAGGACGGCGCGCTCGCCGTCGATCTCGCCGGTCGCGCGTTCGGCCGTGGTGCCTGGGTGCACCCGCGCACCGATTGCATCGAGCGGGCTGCTCGCGGCGGCGTCGACAAGAGCTTCAAGGCGCGGACCGGTGTGGACGCCAATTCCGTGCTGCAGAATGTGCGTGCCGCGGCGAACCGTCGCGTCGAGGCGCTCATCGCCGCTGCACGTCGGTCGGGGAGCGCATCGCCGGGATCCGAGGTTGCGCGAACGGCGGTCGAGGAAGGGCGCGCCCTTCTTCTCGTCGTGGCGGAAGACGCGCGCGCGGCCGCCCAGGCGACCTTCGTGACCCACGTTGCGGCGGCCGGTAAAGTGGTTATTTGGGGGACGAAGGAAGCTCTGGGCCGCGCCACGGGGCGCCCGGACACGGCGGTCGTCGCCATTTTGGATCGCGGGCTCGCCGACGCAATCGTGCGATCGGCGGCCCTTTCTCGTATTCCCGGGCCCGACGCAAGGCGGGGCAACGGACAGGCTGTCGTGGAGGTTCGATGAGTAAGCTTCGCGTGTATGAAGTCGCGCGTGATCTGGGCTTGGAAAACAAAGCCCTCGTCGCCCTTTTCCAGGCGATCGGAGTCACCGACGTCCGCAATCACATGAGCGCGGTCGCACCCGAGCAGATCGAGCGCGTGAAGCGACACATCGCGAAGCAGAGCTCACAGCCCGTCGAGGAGCGGATCCACGCCACCGTGGTGAAACGCCGCACCGCGAAGCGTCCTTCCCCCGCGAGCTCCCCTGTCTCCGCTCCCGCTCCGAGCTCACCCGTGTCGGCGCCGCAGTCCTTTCGCGCCCCTGTTCCCGTGGCGCCTCCGCCGCCTCCGCCGCCCGAGCCCGTGTCGGCTCCGTTCGCCGCGCCCGAGCCCGTTTCGGCGCCGGCCGCCGCGCCCGAGCCACCGCCTCCGCCGCCCCCTCCTCCGCCGCCTCGCGTGGTGGAAGCCGCCCCATCTCCTCCTACTGCGCCCGAGACGAAGCCACAGCCCGTCGTCGAGCCCTCGCATGTCGCGTCGCCCGAGATTCCATCACCTATGAATACTTCCCCGCGTGAGCCGGAGGTCGTGCGCGAGCCCGAGCCTCCGCCCGCCCCCGCAGCGCCGCCTCCGCCTGCTCCGGTCGTCACTCCGGCGCCTCCGCAGCCCGCGGCCATCTCCGTCAAGGCCGCCGAACCAGAGCGTCCCCGCCCGGCAGCATCCGCGCCGAAGACGGGCGTCGAGGTCTGGGGAGGGCGCCCCGGAGTGCCCATGCCGCAGCCGCCGCGTGTCGCGCCCGCTCCGCGTCGGGTTCAGTACGACGCCAAGGCCGGCGGACAGGCTGGCGGTCCTCAGCGCCGTGGCGGCCCGATGATGGGGGGTCGTCCCGGGCAGCGTGGAGCACCGCGCGGCGGTCGCTTCGGCGGTCCTGTCGGGCCGCTCAAGCGGTCGACGGGCCCCGTGATCCCGGCGCAAGAGCGAGCCGCCCACAAGAAGGTCGTTCGCATCGAGGAGACGGTGCTCCTGCAGACGCTGGCCGGAAGGATCGGCGTGAAGGCGACCGAGCTCCTGATGAAGCTCATGCAGCTCGGCATGACCGGCGTGAACATCAACAGCACGCTCGACGCCGACACGGCGAAGATCGTCGCGAACGAGTTCGGCTGGGACGTCGAGGACACTGCCGTCAGCGAGGCCGAGGCCATCGAGGCCGCGCAGGCAGTCGGCAAGACGGAGGCCGACGAGGGACGCGACCCGCGGCCGCCCGTCGTCACCGTCATGGGTCACGTCGACCACGGCAAGACGAGCCTGCTCGATCAGATCCGCAAGACGACCGTCGCAGCCGGCGAGGCCGGCGGTATCACTCAGCACATCGGCGCCTACTCGGTCGACACGCCCCGCGGCAAGATCACCTTCCTCGACACGCCGGGCCACGAGGCGTTCACGCAGATGCGTGCCCGCGGCGCGCAGGCGACCGACATCGTCGTGCTCGTCGTCGCCGCAGACGACGGCGTCATGCCGCAGACCAAGGAGGCGATCGCGCACGCGCGCGCCGCCGAGGTGCCCATCGTCGTCGCCGTCAACAAGATCGACAAGCCGCAGGCGCAGCCCGACAGGGTTCGGCGCGAGCTCAGCGAAGCCGGTCTCGTCCCCGAGGAGTGGGGCGGAGATACCTTGTTCTGCGAGGTGTCTGCGACCACGCGACAGGGCGTCGATCACCTGCTGGAGAGCATCTCCCTGCAGGCGGAGCTCCTCGATCTGCGCGCGAATCCGAAGAACCCGGCGCAGGGCCTGGTCATCGAGGCCGAGCTCGATCGCGGCCGCGGCCCGGTCGCCTCGGTCCTCATCACCGACGGCACCCTCGAGCGCGGCGACGTCATCATCGCCGGCGCCGCCTGGGGCAAGGTGCGCGCCATGATCGACGACCGCGGTCGCAACATCGCGATCGCCGGGCCTTCGACCCCGGTGTCGATCATCGGACTGAACGAGGTCCCCAGGGCCGGCGATCCCGTTCACGTGGTGAAGGACGCGAACAAGGCACAGGAGATCGCCGAGACGCGCAGCAACAAGCAGCGCAAGAGCCTCATGCCGAGCACCACGAAGGTCTCGCTCGAGGAGCTCGCGAAGGCGATGGCGGAGGCCGCGCAGCTCGATCTCAAGGTCATCATCAAGGCGGACGTCCAGGGCTCGGTAGAGGCGCTGGGAGAGGCGCTCACACGCCTGTCCACCGAGAAGGTCAAGGTGACGATCGTGCACGCCGCCGTGGGCGCCATCACCGAGGGCGACGTCAACCTCGCCGTAGCGGCGAAGGCGATCATCGTCGGCTTCAACGTGCGCCCCGCGGGCAAGGCGAACTCGCTCGCGCAGAAGGAGGAGGTGCAGATCCGCCTCTACTCGATCATCTACGAGGTGGTCGACGACGTGAAGCTCGCCATGGAGGGCCTGCTCGCCCCGACTCAGGTCGCCACCAACATCGGCAAGGCGGAGATCCGACAGCTCTTCAAGATCTCGAAGTCGGGCATGGTCGCCGGCTGCATGGTCACCGAGGGCGTCATTCGGCGCTCCGGGAAGGTGCGCGTCATCCGTGACGGGGCCACCATCTTCGACGGCAAGCTCGCCGCACTGAAGCGCTTCAAGGACGACGTCCGCGAGGTCAAGGAAGGCTTCGACTGCGGCATGTCCTTCGACGGCTTCAACGACCTGAAGGAGCTCGATCAAGTCGAATGCTACGAGGTGCAGGAAGTCCGTCAGTCGCTGTGACGGCTCGGTCGCGCTCGCACCGGGCGAGTCGTGAGTGAGGCGGCGTTCCCATGTTCGTCGGCGTCGCTCGCATCGTCGTGCAGATCCCCGGGGCTCACTCGCTGAAGGATCGCCGCGCCGTGGTCCGTTCCTTCAAGGACCGCGTCCGCTCGCGCTTGAAGATCTCCGTCGCGGAGATCGGCGACGCCGAGCGCTGGCAGATCGCCACCTTCGGCGTCGCGGTGGTGTCGTCGGATCGCGGGCGGGCGGAGGAGCTCGTCGCGCAGGCGACGTCGATCGCGCGCTCGCTTCCCGATGCGGTCGTCGCGGACGTGCGAACGGAGACGCTCTCCTTCGGGCGCGGCGGCGAGGGCCTCAAGCACGGGATCGAGTCGGCATTCGATGACGAGTAACAACCGCTCCGAGCGAGGCAGCCATGCCCGGTGAGCCAGGCCTTCGCGCGAAGCGAGTGTCTGCGCAGCTCCGTGCGCGCCTGGTGGAGCTCCTGTCGCGCGAGGTGTCGGATCCCGTCCTCTCGGGCGTCGTCGTCACGTCGGTCGAGCTTCCGGACGATCTCAGCATCGCGCGTGTGAAGGCGCGTCTCCTCGTCGGTGGCGAGAACGAAGCTCGGCGTCGCCAGGCGGTGCGTGCGCTCGAGCGGGCGGGGACCCGCTTGCGAAGGGGGCTCGGTCGATCTCTGAAGCTCAAGCGGGTGCCGGAGCTTCGCTTCTCGTACGACACGGGCATCGATGCGGCACAGCGTGTAGACGAGCTTCTCCACGAGATCGCCGAAGACTCGAAGCGCGTCGATAAATAGTCGTTAGTATTGATGTTTCTCCCGGTCAGAACGTCGCGAGATGGGCGACCGGCGGGCCGGGCAGCCGCCTCTCCGAGGGCAGAGTAGGATGCCGCCGTGGCCCGGTCATTCCACGCCCCGGACGGGGGAGCGCTGCGCGTCGCGGGGCGCTATCGCATCGTGTCCGAGCTCGCGTCGGGGGGAATGGGGACGGTCTACGCAGCGCTGGACGAATCGACCGGCGAACGCGTCGCGCTGAAGCGTCTGGGCGCGCCGCCGCGCCACGGAACCACGCGACGCAAGGGTCCTCCGGACGCCGACGTCGCGCTCCGATTTCAACTCGAATACGCGATGCTCTCGCGGCTGCGGCACCCGAGCATCATCGACGTGCTCGAGTACGGCATCGATCTCGGTATGCCGTACTACACGATGGAGCTCCTGGACGGGCAGGATCTCCGCGAAGCGGCGAAGGCGCCTTACCGCGACGCTTGCCGGCACGCGCGCGACGTCGCATCGTCGCTCGCGCTCCTGCACGCGCACCGCCTCGTGCACCGCGACGTCAGCCCGCGCAACGTGCGCGTGACGGCCGGCGGGCGCGCGAAGCTCCTGGATTTCGGGACACTGACACCGTTCGGCGCGCCCCCGGATATCGCCGGGACACCGTCTTGTGTTCCGCCGGAGGCCCTCAACGGGAGCCCGCTCGATCACCGCGCCGATCTGTATTCGCTCGGTTCGGTGCTGTACTGGCTGCTCACTGCGCGCGAGGCCTTTCCCGCGCAATGTCTCGACGATCTGCCGGCGCTGCTCGAGCGCGAGCCGCTCCCGCCTTCGGCCTTCGCCGACTGCCCCGAGGAGCTCGACGCGCTCGTGGTGGCGATGCTCCACCGCAATCCGCTCGCGCGGCCGTCGAGCGCAGCGGAGGTCATCGAGCGTCTCGACGCGATCGCGAAGCTCGAGCCGGAGCCGCAGAACGACGTCGTCCACGGCTACGTCGTCAGCGCGAAGACGGTCGGGCGCGCCGCCGAGATGGCGCGCATCGGTCAGGCCGTCGAACGCGCGCTCCGGCGGCAGGGCGGCGGCCTCCTGGTGCTCGGCGAGCGCGGCCTCGGCAAGACGCGGCTGGCGCGTGAAGCGGCTCTTGCGAGTCAGCTGCGGGGCGCAACCGTGCTGTTCGTCGATGCCGCCGCGCAGGAGGGCCCTTACGAGACTGCAGCGCTCATCGGTCGCCGTCTGTTGCAGGCGTCGCCACTCGACGCCGCCGTGGCAGGTGCCCGCCACGCGAGCTATGTCTGTCACCTCGTTCCGGAGCTCGCGGAGCGCATCGCGCCCTTCGAACCGACCGAGCCCACGGCGGCGCTCGGCGACTGGCGGGCACGGCTTCACGAGAGCCTCGCGGCATGGCTGACGGATTTCGCCGAGCGGCGCCCGCTGGTGCTCATCGTCGACGACATCGACTGTGCCGACGAAGGCTCCGCCCGGCTGGTCGCGTCGGTCGCGCGAGCAGCCGCGGGGCGTCGTCTGCTCGTCATCGCGACGTCGCATCCGGACCGCATGCGCCTTCCGCCCGCGACATTCGCCGAGGTCCTCACTCTGTCCCCGCTGGACGCCGACGCGGTCGCGGAGCTCGCCCAATCGCTCTTCGGGGAGGCGCCGCACGTGCGGCGCTTCGCAGGGAGCTTGCACGAGAAGAGCGGCGGCAGCCCATCGTGCTGCATGGAGCTCGTCGCGCACCTGGTGGACGACAGGATCGTCCGCTACGCCGGCGGTGCGTGGTCCTTGCCGGAGGCGTCGCTCGTCGACGCGCTTTCGGCGAGTCTCGAGGGCGCCTCTTCCGCCCGGCTGTCCAGGTTGCAGCCAGCGGCGCGCTCGCTCGCGGAGGCGCTCAGCGTCGCGAGCACCGCCCTGCCGCTCAGTCTCTGCCTGTGGCTCGTCCGCGAGGACACCGGGCACCAGCCGCGCGCCGCGATGCTCCTCCTGGACGAACTCGTGTCTGAAGGGGTGCTCGTGGGCGCCGCCGGGCTCTACCGCTTCGCGGACGAGGCGCTGCGCCAGGCGCTCCGCGGACATGTCGGCGAGGAGCGTAGCCGGCGCCTCCACCGAGAGCTCGGCGAGGCGTTCGTACGCTCGAGCCGTGGGCGGCCCTTCGACTGCATCAACGCCGGTTGGCACCTGCTCCGTGGCGGCGACGAAGATCGCGGCGCGGCGCTGCTCGCGAGCGCCGCGCGCCGCCTGATCCTCGAGTCCGACGACCTGCGCGCGGCCGTCCCCGCTCTGGAGGCGGCCCTTGCCGTTTATCGCAAGCGCGGGCGGCCTCCCCACGAGCTCTCTTTCCTGGTGGGCCCGCTCGCCTCCGCGGCGCACGGCGTCGATTTCCGTCTCGCGTTTCGCTACGGCAGGGAGGCACTCCGCCTCTTCAGCGTCGCGACCGGGCTCGACGACGTCGCGACGCTCGCGCCCGTCCTCGGTGCCTCGCGGGCGCTGGCAGAGGGAGTTGCGCGGACTGCCGCGGAGCGACGTCTCTCCGGCGGCGACGCGGAGCAAGTGTCGACGCGCGAGCTATTCGAGATGTTCTTCGGCTGTGCGCTCTCGCTGTCGTCGGTCTTCGGCGTGTGCCTGGACACGTCGGGGCTCGAGGACGTATCGCGGATGCTCGCGCCGCTGGCCAGGCTTGGGGACGGGCACGTCGGCAGCTGGCTTCATCGATACAGTCAGAGCCTGCGCCAGATGTGTGAGGGGCGGTACGCCGAAGCCGAGGCCGGGCTCACCACCATCGTGCAAGCCTTCCGCGAGCGGCCCGCGGCGCCGCTCGCCTTGCCCGCGCGGAGGCTGCTCGTCGGAGGCGCGCTATTCGCGCTCGGGGTGATCGCCACGCTGCGCGGGGGCGACGACGTGCTTGCCCACGCCGAGCGGCTCGACGAGCTCGGGCTCGATCTCTTCGACAGGGTCGCCGATCAGCTGCGGATGCTCTACCACGCGCATCGCGGAGAGATCGCGCGCGCCCACAAGTACCGCGACCGCATCGACGCGCGCACCAGCGCCCGCGGCGCAACGTGGCAGATCGAGGTCTGGGAAGCGCCGGCGATGTTGCTCGTTCACGTCCGCGAGAACGACGTCATGGGGCTGAAGCTGACGTCCGATCGTCTCGACCGGCTTGCAGCGGAGATCCCCTCCTTCGGTCGGCTCGCCATCATCGCGCGCGCCGCTCGCCTGCGCCTCCGGGGCGAGCTCCGCGCGGCTCGCCTGTTGCTCGAGGGCATCGTTCACGATCAGCACACTGCTCGGTTCCTCGGGCTCCCCACCGCGGTGGGGCTCCTCGCGGAAATTTACAACGCGGAGGGTGCGTTCCAGCGCGCCGAGCGTCTCACGGGTGAGCTGATGCGTCGCATCGGCGAGCAGGACGTTCGGTTCTCCAGGGTCACCCTGCCGGCGCGTTTGCAGCATGCGCACGCGCTCGCTGGGCTCGGCGCGTTCGATGCAGCACGCGCGGAGCTCGCTTCTCTGATGCAGGAGCACGCAAGCGAGGGCGATCGCGTGACGCTCGGTCTCCTCCATCGCGGCTCTGCCCAGCTCGCACTCGCCGAGTCCGACGCGAGCGCCTTCGATGCCCACCTGCAAGCCATGGAGTGGCTCTTTCGGCCCACCGAGAACCCGGCGCTGGTCTCCATGTGCGAGCGGCTCCGGCACGAATTTCGCCGTGGCCGAACGGCGCGCTCGGGCGAGTACAGCATGAAGGCGGAGCAGTTCGTTTCCCCTCCCCGTCACTCGCAAGGCAAGTAATCATCCGTGGCCCTAGCGTCTCGAGCGACGCCAGCCAGCCCAGCGAGAATCGCCGTCCGTGACCGCTCCGCCGCCCTCCATCCTCCCCGAGATGCTCACGAAGCGGCGGCCGCTTCCGGAGGGGCTCGAGGACGCGACCGGACGTCTGTCGCACCATCGCCTCAAGCTGACGGTCCAGGAGGGGCCGGACGCGGGCGCGCAGTGCGACATACTGGGGGCGCGCGTGAGCGTCGGTACTGCGGGCAGCAATGACCTGCGCCTGACCGACGACACCGTGAGCCGGCACCACTGCGAGATCGTGGCGCGCGGCGACTGTTACGCGGTCCGTGATCTCGGCTCGACGAACGGGACGCTGGTGGAGGGCGTCAGCGTCTTCGAGGCGCCGCTCGTTCCAGGAGCGCGCCTCATCCTGGGGGACTCGGCACTCGTCTTCGAGCCGACGCACACCTGGGTTCCCATCGGCGAGTCGCAATCCGAGCACTTCGGTGAGCTGTACGGCTCTTCGGCCGCGATGCGGACGGTGTTCGCGCTCCTGGAGAAGGTCGCGAGCGTCTCGCTCACCTGCCTCGTCGTCGGCGAGACCGGCACCGGGAAGGAGATCGCGGCGCGCGCCGTGCACGAGCTCTCGAACCGCGCGAACGGTCCGTTCGTCATTCTCGACTGCGGCGCCGTGAACGAGAACCTGATCCTCGCGGAGCTCTTCGGGCACGAGCGCGGCGCGTTCACCGGCGCCGATCGGAGCCGCATCGGGGCGTTCGAGCGGGCGAACGGCGGGACGATTCTGCTCGACGAGATCGGCGAGCTTCCGCTCGAGCTCCAGCCGAAGCTCCTGCGGGTTCTCGAGCGCAGGGAGGTGACGCGTATCGGCGCCGGCGATCCAATCGAGCTGGACGTGCGCGTGATCGCTGCCACGCACCGCGATCTCGCCGCGATGGTCGACGATGGGACCTTTCGCGAAGACCTGCTCTACCGGCTCGCCGAGGTCGTCGTGCGAATGCCACCGCTTCGCGATCATCGGGAGGACGTGCCGCTCCTCGCGAACCGCATCCTGCAGCAGCTCGACGGACCGAAGCGAACGCTGTCGCCCGACGCGATTGCCCACCTCCTCGATCAGCCCTGGTCGGGGAACGTTCGCGAGCTGCGGAACCTCGTGCGGCGGGCCGCCGCCCTGTCCACGGCGACCGTGCTCCAGCGCGATTCGTTCGATCGCTCGGAGCAGATGCGGCCGAGCCCGAGCTCCCACCCACCGCCGCCCATCCTGGGGATGGCCCCGGAGCAGCTTTCCCTCCGGGAGGCCCGACGGTTGGCTGAGCATGACTACCTGTCCCGGCTGGTGGCCCGTTACGGGCCCGACCTGGACCTGGCGGCTGCGCACGCGGGCATCCATCGGAAATCGCTGGAACGCCTGATCCGGCAGCGGGGACTGACGAGGCGCTGAGCCCCCGCGTCGGAGCAGAATCGCTCCAATTTGGAGCAGGAACGCTCCGGCTCCTGGTTTTGACCCCCGAGACCGGCCGAGCGGTCTTCTGCAGCGCGGCATTCGCACCTCGGTTGCCGGGCACCCATCTTGCACTCCGGCTCGCACACACGGGTGGCCTCGCGGACCGCTCAAACCGCAAAGAGTTCTTGGGAGAGCAACTGATGTCAGAACAGATGCAAACGGACGAGTCGGTCACCGGAATGGATACGGGCGCGCTCCCGCCGGAATCCGCTCCCCCGCAAATGCGGACAGTCACGGAGGCACCGGCATCGCCCTCTGGGGCCGTCGACTGGGCAAAGCCCCGTGTAGCGGCCATTCTGCGCGCCGCGGTGAGGTGCTTTGCCCGCTCCGGCTTCGACACTACCACGGCCGAGATCGCGTCGGAAATCGGGATCCCGAAGAGCGTCATCTACCACTACTTCGACGACAAGACGACGCTCGTGCGCGAGGCGCAGAGGTTCGCTTACGCGGATCACTTCGGGCGCATCAAGGAGGCTCTTACCGAGCTCAAGGAGAGCTCGGGGCGTGCGGTCATCGAGGTGCTCCGCACCATCTGGCGCTCCGCGGAGACGCACGATATCGGCTTCGAGCTCGGTATCTGGAGCGAGCTCCGTAACGACGAACGCGTTCGCGAGCAGGCCGTTGCCTTGCGGCGCGAGCACCACCGGATGATCGCAGCCGGCGTCGCGCGCTCGCTCGGAATCGACAGCGCGGACCCGAGCCGCACGGAGCCGCTATCGACGCTCATCGTCGCGGCGCTGACCGGGCTGTCGTTGAACGCCTATCTCGAGGGGGACAGCAAGCTCGAGGGTGAAGCCCACGAGTTCTTCCTCAAGCTGCTGGATCTCGGCATCGAGCGGTTCTCGAAGGGCCCGGACTCGGACGTGCCGCCAGCATCCGTGTCCGACTCCGATCTCCCGCCGCCATACGATCTGATCGGCATCCGTCCGGAAGAGATCCGACAGTAGCGTCCCACGTGTCCGGTGGATTGCGGGCGCGGCAGCCTCTGCTCCGCGCCCGTACTCGTGGAGTGGGGCAGAAAACTACCCGCCGGGCTCGTCGCGATCACTTCTGGATCATCAGCTGGACACGGCGGTTCTTGGCCTTGTTGGCCTCGTTCGTGTTGGGGAGGAGGGGCTTTTCTTGCCCATACCCCCGCGCAGTGAGGCGAGTTGGCTCGACGCCGGCCCGGATGAGCGCCTCGCGGACGGCGTTCGCGCGTTCCCCGCTCAGGCGCATGTTGTATTCGGGCGTTCCCGAATCGTCGGTGTGACCCTGGATCTCCACGCCAGTGATCTCGGTGTGGGTCCGGAGCGCGTCCGCGGCTTCTTCGATGATGCCCATCGAGTCCGGCAGGATGTCGGCTGAATCGTGCTGGAAGTGCACCTCCTTCTTCAGCTTCAGCTCCTTGTCGGTGACGACGACGTTGGCGATCTTCGGCCGCTTGGTGACGGCGATCTGCGCGCTCACGTCGCTGCGCGGCTTCACCTCGACCTCCGCGACAGCGCGGAGGTAACCGGGCGCGTCCGCGGTGATCGTCACCGGGCCGGGCGGGACGTTCTCGAAGCGGAACGACCCCGCCGCATCGGCTGTGAGTGACAGGGAGCGTCCGATCTTGTCCGTGATCTTCACGGCGGCTCCGCCCACCGCGGCGCTGGTATCCGCATCGCGGAGCTGTCCGTTGACGTTACCGACCTTCGCCTGCGCCTCGAGCTCGCAGGTCACGGTCGCCGACGGCGGAGTGGCGCCGGCTGCGCCGGGCTGGCCCGGGCCGACCGGGGCGCCCGGATAGGCGGGAGCACCCGGGGGCTGCTGCGGCTGCCCCTGGGCGCCGTACACCGGAGCACCGTTCTGGTCGGTCTGTGGATACGGACCACCTGGCTGCCCGGCGGGGGCGCCATACGCGGGCACGCCGGGTGCGCCGAAGCCGATCGTCGCTCCGCACTGTCCATCGCGGTAGCCAGGCGCGGAGACGTTGAACGTGTACGTGCCCGGGTCGAGATCCGCAGTCCGGAAAGTGCCATCGGCCTGGGTGATCATGCCGGTGAGGGCTCGACCGTCGAAGCGAACCTGCGCGTCGGGGATGGGCGTGTTGCTTCCCTTCTCCACGACGGTCCCGACGATGATGTGCGGAACCCTCGCCGGCTCCGGCAGCTGCGAGTGCTTCGCCTCGATCGTGCGCACCTCGACGCGGGGGACGACGTCGACGGCGTACGCCAGCCCGAAGTGCAGGTTCCACGGCATCTCCGGCGTGACCTCCTCGATGAAGGACGAGGTCGCACCCGTGCCGATGTCGACGGCGGCAAGGAGCGCGAGCCCCTCGAGCCACGGGTAGACACGCGCGCCGAGCGTGATGCGCGACGGCGTGGTGCTGAAGCCCGCCGCGTTTCCGAGGCACTGGTCGCCTGCGGCGCGGGTGCCGTTGTCGCATATGTGATTCTGCAGGTTCGCGGGGACGTCGATGGTCCACTCGAGGAACGGCCGGACGAAGTCGAACATGCCCTCCGCGCCGATACCGATCGTGAAGCTGTCCACCCGGTTGATCCCGAGACCGAACCGCTCGATGCGCGAGATCTTGTGGCCCTGCGCGGCTTCCACCGACTCGACGAGCTTGCCCGAGCCGTCGAAGAAGAAGCCGAGGTTCAGGTGTGCGCGCAGCGGGATGCGATCTTCCTTCTTCTTCCTGTTGTTGAGATCCAGCGTCGCAAGGCCCCGCAGGCCGTAGCTGGCGTTGTCGATTCCCACGGCGCCCGTGCCGTTCAGAAGCCATGCTTCCGCAGAGCCGCCCGCACTGAAGATCGAGTCCTCTTCGTGCGGCATGAATGCCTTCACGCCGAAGTTCGTGTCGCCGAGCACCTGCAGGAGCTTCGGGCTCCCGAGCGAATTCGAGCTCGCGCTGGTGTGGATGGCCAGGTAGCCCTCCAGGAACGACAGCGGCGTCGCGCTGATGCCGACGTCGCCGCTGATGTGGGTCGCGTCGTCCTTGAGATCGGGAGGGCCGCCGTTCGGGGCAGCGCACGACGGGCAGAGGAACCCGGACCCGCTGAAGTAGCCGGTGAACAGGGAGAACCGGAACGTCCCCGGCGCGCCGGAGTCCGCCGAGTACATGCGGTAGAGCCCTGTGGCCGCGTTGATGGAGTTCTGTAGCTTGAGCGATTCGCTGCGGTACGCGCGATCGGCGTTGATCGACTCATCCGTGGCGGTCGCTTCTGCGGCTCCGGACATTGAGGGACCGCGCTCGGTGTCGAGGGAAACGTTTGCCTGGCCGGCTGCCGCCGCACCCGCGGGCGGTCCGGCAGGTGCTGGCCCTGCGGGCGCACCGTACACAGGCGCTCCAGCTCCAGGCACGGGGGCACCGTTCGGCCCCGCCGGTGCTTGCTGCACCGGTGGCTGCCCGTACGCGGGCGCGCCTGGAGCGTAGGTCGGAGCCGGCGATGGCGCGTACCCCGGAGGCGGCCCTGCCGGGCCAGGAGGCGCGTCGCCCGCGGGCCCCGGCGGCGGCGGAAATGGTTGTGCTCGAGCGACCCCCGAAAGCCAGAGCGAAGAAAGATAGATCCCAGACACGATTCCGATGGTTCGACGCATGCTTCCTCGATTCCTCTGCTCTTTTTTCCTGGCTGCGTGCCGAATCGATCCTCACTGACCCCGAGAGCAGAGTTCGACCCGATTCCTCTTAGCATCGTTTCAGAAAGGCGCGGAAAGGGCCAGTGATGAAGTGCCCGGCGAGCCCTCGGCCGGCTCACGGAGAAGACGGGACGGGGACCACGGCGGAATGGTAGAAATGGCCGAGCCGTGCCGGATGCGCTGATCAAGGTCGACCATCTCGGCAAAGTCTTTCGCCAGGGCTTTTGGATGCGACGCGTGGAGGCCGTACGCGATGTCTCCTTCGAGGTGAGCGCTGGCCACATCTACGGCTTTCTCGGCCCGAACGGCGCGGGCAAGACGACGACCATCAAGATGCTCACCGGCCTCATCACGCCGACGAGCGGCGCCGCCACGGTGTTCGGTGAGCCCATCGGCAGCGCGAAGGCCATGCGCAAGGTCGGCTTTCTGCCGGAGAACCCTTACGTATATCCATACCTGACGCCGCGCGAGTTCGTCGAGATGTGCGGGCGCCTCTCGGGGCTCCCGCTCCGGGGGGTGCGGCATCGCGCGGAGGAAGTGCTGGCGCAGACCGGCGTCCTCTATGCCGCCGACCGCCCCGTCCGACGACTGTCGAAGGGGATGCTCCAGCGCACGGGGCTCGCCGCGGCGCTCGTCGCCGATCCCGAGCTCCTCATCCTGGACGAGCCGATGAGCGGGCTCGATCCGGTCGGGCGAAAGGAGGTGCGTGACCTCATCCTGAAGGAGCGCGATCAGGGCCGAACCATCTTCTTCTCGACCCACATACTCTCGGACGTCGAGATGATGTGCGATCACGTCACCATCCTGCGTAGAGGGAGCGTCGTCGTGACAGGCTCCATGGCGACGCTGCTGCGCAAGGACGTGAAGCGCACCGACGTCATCGTGGAGGGCGCCACCGACGCGCTCGAGGCGTTCTGCAGGGCACGGGGGCACGACGTGCGCAGGACCGGTGAACGCCTCTCCGTCGAGGTGATCGGCGTGCGGGAGCTCGGGGAGATCGTGCAGCGCGTCGTGCAGGACGGAATGACCCTCGTCGAGGTCGTGCCCCGGACCGAATCGCTCGAGGACCTCTTCGTGCGTGAAGCGATCGGCGAACCGACTTCGTGAGCGACCCGAACCTTCCGGAGCGGCTGCGTTCGCCGGGGTACACGCCGTCGGTCCGTGAGCTGCCGGCGCTCTTCGCGAGGCTGTCGGAGGTGGACGACGACGGCGCGAAGCTAGTCGAGCGCGCGCTCGCACGCGTCGGCGCGCCCGCCGCGGCCGAGGCACGTGAGCGGTTTCCTTCGGCGTCTGCCCCCCTCCGCGGCAGGCTCTGCGCGCTGGTCGGTCGGGTCGCCAGGAACGCCGTGGACCCCGCGCTCGCCGAGTGGCTCGTCGAGCGGCTCGCCGACCCCGAGCCGAGGACCCGGAGACGGTCGGCGAGTGCTCTCGGCAAGCTCGGAGGCCCGCACGTCGAGGGCGCCTTGCTCGCCGCACTCGATCGCGCCGTCGAGCTGCCCGACCTGCGCGCGCTCGCGACGGCGGCGGGAAGCGCTGGCGGCGAGAAGACCCTCGCGCGCCTCGCCTCGCTCGAGACGGACGACGCCGAGCTCGGCCGCATCCTCCGCGAGGCGAAGCTCAAGCTCGAACGGGGGCTCACCCGTCGGGGGCCGTCCGTCATCACCCTCGACGCTGCACCGGACGGACCCGTGGACGTGCTGCTTCACGTACGCGCCGGCCTGGAGGAGTTCTTGCTCGACGAGCTCGGTCCGGGGCGCTCCCCGAGGATCGTCGGTCGCGGTCGGGTTGCCACGGAGCTCGAGGAGCCGCTCTCGGCGCTCTTCGTGGCGCGGACCTTCCTGCACGTCGGGTTTCCGCTCGCGCCGGTGGCGGTGACTGGCGACGACGTCGCAGGCGCCGTCATCGAGGCCGTCACGAGCGAGACCGCCGTCCGGGTCTTCGCGACCTTCACTCGGGGGCCCATCCGGTACCGGCTGTCGTGGGCGTCGGGCGGCCGCCGCCGCGCGCAGAACTTCCGCGTCGCGGCAGGCGTCACCGAGCGGCGGCCGGAGCTCTTCAACGATCCGACGGCCGCACCCTGGGAGGTCGTGATCACCGAGCGAAGTGGCAAGCACGGTAGCCGGATCTTCACCGAGCTCTGGCCGCAGGGGCTCGTCGATCCGCGCTTTCTCTACCGGCGGCACGCCCTCTTCGCGTCGTCGCACCCGACCATCGCCGCCGCGCTCGCGCGTGCGAGCGGCGTGCGCGCGGACGACGTGGTCTGGGATCCGTTCGCGGGGTCCGCCACCGAGCTCGTCGAGCGCGCGCGTCTCGGCTCGTACTCGCGGCTCTACGGCACCGACGTGGACGCCGCGTCGCTCGAGCGGGCCCGGGAGAACCTGTCGGCGGCTGCCGTCGAACGCTGGGAGCTCCACGAGGGCGACGCGCGGACGTTCCGGCTGCCGGTCGCACCGACGCTCGTCGTCACCAACCCGCCTTACGGCAAGCGCGTCCGGACGGCAGGCGCCGTCGGCGCGCTCCTCGACGCGACCCTCGCGAACATCGCCGCGCAGCTTCGCCCCGGTGGTCGCATCGTGTGGGTGTCTCCCGAGCCGGCCGTCACGGCACGCGCGGCGGCACGCTACGGTCTCGTGCCGTCTCTCGCGCGCCCCGTCGACGTCGGGGGCATCCGGGCCGAGCTCCAGGTGCTGCGGTACTAGTAACGGGGGGCCTTGACCCTCGGAACGCGCTTGTCGGGACCGTCACACGAGACGCGTTGCGATCTTTGCCCCGCGCGTCAGGGTGCGGTGCACGGGGCACTTTCCCG